>JALTMS010000475.1 GCA_027001345.1 Acidobacteriota bacterium
TTCCAGTGCTTCGAGTTTGGTGCGGGCGGCAGCGAGTGGCTCGGTGGAATAGGGCAGGGGATCCGCACCATCTTCGATGTCGATCCAGAAGATCTCGGATCCGGGCCCGTTGTGCTCTCCGTAGCGGTTGCAGCGGCCGAAGCGCTGTACCAGCGATGCCCAGGGCGCCAGTTCCGTGATCAGGGTTTTGGCCGAGATGTCCACGCCCGCCTCGATGGCCTGAGTGGCGACGATGATGCGGTCTGCCCCACTCTCTTCGCGCAGGCGCCGCGACTGTTCGGCGCGTTCGGCGGCGCGAAACCGCGCATGAACGAGCAGGTCGTTGTCGCTCGCTCGCCGCTCGCGCAGACGCCGGTACAAATCCTGGGCGCGTTCGACGCGATTGACGATCACCAACGTTTGCGCGCTGTCGTCGTGACGCCGGAGCACCAATTCGCAGAGGGCATCCAGATAGGCATCGAGACCGCCCTTCGTGCCAGTCTCTTGACTCGCCGAGACTGGCGCCCGAAACAGGTGCTTGACGGCCCCGAGTCGGTCAGCGGCTCGGGCGCGGTCGGCATTGTCCAGGGTGAGGCATGTCAGACCGGACAGAAAGGGCCCGAGATCGACCGTGTCCAGCCAGGCGCGGTCGAGCGTTGCGGAGACCCACAGGGAGCGGCTGGACCCTGCCAGCGGGAGATCGCGTCGGAAAGCTTCGAGCTGTGCGGAAGTCGACAACGCCGCGCCCATGAGCTGCACTTCGTCGAACACCCAGAAACTGTCGTTGTGCAGCAAGGCGAAATGCACGGGCCATTGATAGCGGCTCATGCCATACCCGCGCATCAGCGCGCGCGAGAGCAGCATGTCCTGAGTGCCGATCAGAATCATGTCCTCTTCGGGATACTCCGCCCAGGTCTTGACATCGGGTTCCCCACCCATCAGCAAATGAACCGACACCTTCCTCTGGCCGGGGCGGCCGAGGATGCCGAGGCTCTGCAGCCAGGACTCGACATTCTGATAGGTCTGCTCGACAAGCACGCGCATCGGCAGGCACCAGACCAGTCGGCGCGGTGTGGCCTCGTCCGGGCGCTCGCGTCGCTCCCCCGGCCGCCAGCCGCGCTTGAACAGCCAGCCCAGGGTGATCGCGGCCGTCTTTCCGAGACCGGTGGGTACATCGAGCAGATCGGGCCAGGGTTCGGTCGCCAGCCGCTCTTGAAAGGGGTACGGCTCGGGAAGGTCGGTGGCGCGATGGAAGAAAGAACGATACTCCATGCGGCGTTCTCCCGGGAGGTGTCCCACTCTGCGCGGATGCCAGCGCGGGCGGGCGGTTGTTTCTACCGAACTTCAACCTGGATGAGTTCGAAGGAGCGCTCCGAGAAACTGGAGGTACTGGCCGCTGGCGAAGCTCACGATGGCGGTCTGACTGATCCCAGGCGGTTCTCTGAGAGCCTCGGCTGAATGGTGATCGCGGACGCTCGGAAGGTGCTGGAGCGACTGGCGCGGAGGCAGAGCACGAGAAGCGCCCACAGCGGGCCTCGCCACTGCGAAAACTGTCCCGAATGCGATGACTTTGCCCGTCATCACAACCCCCCCGCCTTACGGCGACACGCAAAGCGACTGAAAAACTGATCGAAACGCTATCTCAAAGCAAGGTGTTTGACAAGCGTCCGTGGGATGCGAGAACAGATTTCGGCGGGAACGCGTCGATCCAATCTCCGACATGTCCGCGATTACGCTCGGCTCTGCCCGGCGAGCGAGCGCGATCCGATCAGGTTCGGGGCCGTCGCTGTGATGGACGGCGTCTGGTCCCTTCAGCGTCCAAAGGAGATCAGCTCTGCCCCAGCGCCTCCCGCAGCGCTTGCGCCACTCGCGCCACCTGTCCCTCGTCTAGGTGGGTGTGGAAGGGGAGGGCGATGGTGCGGGCGGCGACGGATTCGGTGACGGGGAACATGCCTTCCCGCAGGCCGAAGCGCTCGCGGTAGAAGGGCTGGAGGTGGATCGGGGCGAAGTAGTTGCGGCAGCCTATGCCGCGGGCGCGCAGCGCGTCGAGCACCCGGTTGCGGCGCTCGCGACTGCTGCCTTCTTCGAGGGCGATGACGTAGACGAACCACGAAATGCGCTGGTCTTCCGTGGCGGGAGGTGGCAGGACGATCCCCTCCACCTCGCCCAAGGCCTGGGCGTAGAGATCGTAGACCTTCTGCCGGGCTTCGATGAAGCTCTCCAGCCTCCGGAGCTGGACGATGCCCAGCGCGCAGAGGATGTCCGGGATGCGGTAGTTCCAGCCCAGGCGCTCGTGGCTCAGCCAGGTGCCGTCGGCGCCCCGGCCCTGGTTGCGCAGCGAGCGCAGGGTGGCGGCCAGGTCCTCGTCGTCGGTGACCACCATGCCCCCCTCACCGGTGGTGATCTGCTTGTTGGGATAGAAGGCGAAGCAGCCGGCGCGGGCGAAGCTGCCCGCCATCCGCTGGCCGATGCGGCTGCCGAGGGCCTCGCAGGAGTCCTCGATCACCTGCAGGTCATGGCGCCGGGCGATCTCCATGTAGCGGGGCATCGGGCAGGGCCGGCCGAAGACGTGCACCGGCAGCAGGCCGCGGCAGCGGGGGCCGATGGCAGCCTCGGCCGCTTGCGGGTCCATGTCCCAGGTGACGGGGTCGATGTCGGCGAAGACCGGTCGCACCCCCTCGAAGAGCAGGCAGTTGCTCGAGGAGATGAACGAGAAGGGCGTGGTGACCACCTCGTCGCCGGGCCCCCAGCCCAGGGCATGAACCAGCATGTGCAGCGCCGCCGTGCCCGAGGAGACGGCCACCGCGTCGCGGGTGCCGGCGTAGCGGGCCATGGCCTGCTCGAAGGCCCCCAGCCGGGGGCCGAGGCTCAGGTGCTGGTCCTCGAGAACCGCCACCACAGCGGCGATTTCCTCGGGGCCCACGTCGGGGCAGGCGAGGGAGATTTCTTCGACCATCGGCTCGACCATCGGCAAGGCTCCTCCGCCTCCGGAGGGCGAGGTGGCCTCGACCCGGGGACGGTTTCACCCCAGAATGTCACGATTCCGGGGGCCGCTGGCAAGTCCCCCCTCGCGGCGCCGGGCCAGGAGGATGCGCGATGAGCGAGCAGAGGGCCGACTGGCACACCTACTTCATGAATATCGCTCGCCAGGTGGCGAGCCGCTCGACCTGCTCGCGCAAGCACGTCGGCGCGGTGATCGTCCGGGACAAGCGCATCCTCTCCACCGGCTACAACGGCTCGATCCGCGGTCTGGCTCACTGCGACGACGCGGGCCACATGATGGAGGCCGGGCACTGCGTGCGCACCGTGCATGCCGAGGCCAATGCCATCGTCCAGGCGGCGGCCAACGGTGTGGCGATCGACGGTGCCGAGATCTACATCACCGCCAGCCCCTGCTGGAACTGCTTCAAGTTGGTAGCCAACGCGGGGATCCGGGCGATCTATTTCGGCGAGTTCTACCGCGACGAGCGGATCTATGAC
>JALTMS010000476.1 GCA_027001345.1 Acidobacteriota bacterium
CCATTACACCGTGGAGCGAAGAATGTTGGGCTCCCAGGTCGGCCGCGGCGCCGGGGCGCCGGCCGGGGCCCGGCCCCGGCCGGCCAGGGGGCGGGGGCGCGACGCTCCGGGCCGGAGGGCCCGCTTTTCGAGGGCTACCGGGGGCGTGGGGGCGTTTTTCCCGACGGCTCCGCCGCCTCGCTGCTCAGAAGGCGTTCTTCAGGGCGTGGGGCTTGACTTCCAGGTGGCTCGGGAAGGGCAGCCGGCGGCAGTAGACCCGCTGCCAGGTTGGCGGCAGATCGACCTCGAAGGGTTGCAGTCGCCGGGCGAAGATCCGCTCCCAGCTCCAGGGCTCGTCGGTCAGCCCCGCGTGCATCGCCCGGGTGCCCTCCCGGGGACGATTCTCCCGGCGAGCCTTGACGTAGTTCAGCCACACCCCGTGGGTGATGAGCTGTTCGGCCAGGGAGTTGTGGCGGCGGGCAAAGGCGATCGTCTCCCGCCGCTGGTGGGACAGGCTGTGCCGCAGGAACTGGTGGGCGTGGTCGGCCGTCGCCATGGCGCGGTCCCGGGCGAGCGCCTCCTCCGAGCGGGGGGACCCCTTCGGTCCGCGGGGCGGGTTGGCATACCTCCGGTGCTCGATGCGCTCGGAGTGGGGATGTCGGGCCACCGCCGTGGCGTACTGGGCATGGTCATCGGTGACCAGCCGTAAGTTCTTGTTTTTCGGAACCTTGGGCATCAGGCGGTCGAGGGTCTCGCTGAGGGCCTGCTCGTAGGCCCGCGGAGAAGGCTTGCCGTAGCTCTTCTCGAGCTGGTCGCGCCGCGCCTTCTGCCGGGGGGACATCTTGCCCGTCCGCCGGTGGGGGGCCAGGTCGACACTGAGCAGCAGCCGGGAGTCGTGGAGGTAGGCGGTGCCGAGTCCGAGGGGAAAGTACTGGGACGAGGCGAAGGACTCGAAGTGATCGTAGACCACCGCTTCGTCGAGGCCGGGCAGCGCGGCGAGCATCCGGGTCAGGAAAGTGATGGCGTGGCGCCCGATGCGGGCGGCCTGGCGGCTGACGGTGGAGGCCGCACAGCCCAGGGACCGGGCGGTCTGGCGGTGAGCCGAGCAGGCCACGATGGCGTTGGCGATGGGGATCAGCAGCTCGGGCCGCTTGAGATAGTAGGAGACGGCGAAGGTTTGCAGGGAAAATCCCCGCTGGCACACCCGGCAGCGGAAACGGGGTACCCGGCGCCCATCGCACTTGCGGCGGTAGGAGCCGACCCTGATGTAGCCGAACGCCGGCGCATCCGGTCCGGCGTGGGTGGGGCACTGCCGCCGCGGGCAGCTCTGCGGCACGAAGGCCTCTGGCGGGATGCTCTCGATGGGAACCTGGGGCCAATCCATGCCCGGCAGAAAAGCAAGACCGAGGCCAGGGGAAAGTCCACGGCCGAGCGTGGTTTTTTCTCGCCACCCGTCCGCATGCGGACACCCCACCCGGACACTCCGGACACTCGGGCCACTCCCCACATAAACATTCTTCGCTCCACGGTGGAAGGTTTCAGCGGTCAGGTGCGTGGATCCATGCCAGGGCGCGACCCGCGGAGGGGCCCTGGCGGCGCCAGGAGGGCCAGTGGGGCGAGCAGATCGTGCAGGGCCCCACCACGTCGATCCGTTCGGGGTGCAGGCCGGCAGCCACCAGCCGCTCGACGACCACGGCTCTCAGGTCGAGCAGGAAGCGGCCGCTGCCATCGGGTCGTGCGTGTCGGCCCGCGCCCAGGGCCTGGGGGACCTCGGCGCCGACCTGGTAGCAGCAGCCTCCTGCCGCGGGTCCGAGGGCCGCGGCCAGGGTGGAGGCCGTCGCGCCCGATGCCTCGAGTTCGGCCACCGCCCCTTCGACGATGCCCGCGGCCAGCGGGCGCCAGCCGGCATGGACCGCGGCGACGACCCCTGCCGGGGAGCCGAGCAGCAGGGGGACGCAGTCGGCGCTGATTACCCCCACGGCCGGCCCTCCGGGTCCAGCGGCGGCTCCATCCGCCTGCTGCGGTGGGGCGTTCGGGCCGCTGGGGCGAGCGATGCGCCCGCCGTGAACCTGGATCGGGCGCCAGACCGGCGGGTCCGGCCCGAATGCCACTTCCGGGACAAAGCCGTGGGACAATCCGGTAAGCTGCGCAAGGCGCCGGGAGGTCAGGGCTTTCATCGCCGCCCCCTGCGCCGCCCGGCCCCAGGTGGGGGAGCTTGCCAGCGAGGCGGGAACCGTCCATCATGTGCCGCTTGTGGTCCCCCGGGTCGCCGGTGCCCCGGGAGAGAGCGTCCCGGGCATGGGCCCCGCGCGGCTTCGTGCCGGCGCGGGCGCTGTGGCAAAGCCCACGACAAGAAGAGGAAACCCGCAGATGGTCGCGATCCTTCTCGCCCAGTCATCTGGATCTGGAGCCCCCTCCGGCGCCTTCGTCTCCCAGCTCGTCATGCTGGCGATCATCGCCGTGATCTTCTACGTGCTGCTGATCATGCCCGCTCGCCGCCGGCAGAAACAGCACCAGGCGATGATCGATGCCCTGAAGGCCGGTGACAAGGTGGTCACCAACGGTGGCCTTCTGGGAACGGTGCTGGGGGTCGAGGAAGGAACCGTACGGCTCAAGTTGGGCACCGGCGTGGAGGTCAGCGTCCTGAGGAGCCACATCGCTGGCAAGCAAGGGGAGGAGTCGTCGTGAAGGCAACGACCTGGAGATTGATCGTCATCGCCGCGGTGGTTCTGTGGGCGGCGTGGAACGCCTGGCCGCGCCCGGAGGAGGGTCGCCCCTTCCTCAACATGCAGCTCGGCCTCGACCTCAAGGGGGGCTCGCACCTGGTCATGAAGGTCGTCACCGACGATGCGATCAAGGCTCAGTGCGACCTCAACGCGACGCAGATCGGCGAAAAGCTGCGCACCGAGGGCTACCCCCAGGCGCGGGCGATCGTCGGTGAGC
This sequence comes from Acidobacteriota bacterium, assembly GCA_027001345.1. GTDB lineage: Bacteria > Acidobacteriota > Polarisedimenticolia > J045 > J045 > JALTMS01. The sequence continues at coordinate 2,923 of JALTMS010000476.1, forward strand.
AGCTCGGCCAGGTGGTGGTCAGTGGCATTCCCGGCGACCGATTGAGCACCGCGCAGTCCATCATCGACGAGGAACTTGATAGCTGGAGCGTGGATCTCCAAGGTGACCGCATCGTGGCCACGATGTCGGGCCGGGAGATGTCCAGCTTGCGGGATCAGGCCGTCAAGCAGGCGCTGACCACCGTGCGCAATCGAATCGACGAGTTCGGCGTGGCGGAGCCCAATATTCAGCGGATCGGCACCGGGGATGCCGACCGGATTCTCGTCGAGTTGCCCGGCGTGGAAGATCCCTCTCGCGTCAAGCGGATCATTCAGGCCCAGGCCAAGTTGGAGCTGCGCCTGGCCTACTACGCACCGGACGGCAACGGCCCCTTCCGGGGGAGCACCGAAGAAGACGTGATCCGCCAGCTCGGCGGCAGCCTGCCCCCGGGCGTGGAGGTGCTCCCGCTCGAGCGCAAGAACGCCGAGACCGGCGAGCGCGAGGTGGTCGAGTACTGGGCGGTGGAG
>JALTMS010000477.1 GCA_027001345.1 Acidobacteriota bacterium
AAGAAGCCGCGCCGAGCCTGACCGCAGCCCGCGCGCTCGAAGCCATCCTGCTGGAGAAGCGAGAGGCATGGGCGTTCCCGGCGGCCTCGACCAACCAGGACTCGTGGCTCGACTTCGTGCGAGCCAGCCTGGTGAACCTGTGGGCGGCGCGAGGCGCCGCCCTCGACACCCTCGTGGATGCGGCCCGGCGCGGCATCCTGCAAGAGACCCTTGCCTGGCACCTCCACGTGCTGAAGCAGGAGACGGAGAGCTGAAATGACGCAACAGAACCCGCAACGCAGCTTCACTGTCCATCGCACGGTGGCGATGGCCGTGGACCCCATTCACGTGGGCACGGGCGGCTCGCGCCTCGGCCGGGTCGATAACAGCATCGTGCGCGACCCGGTGACCCGGATCCCGAAGATCCCCGGATCAAGCCTGGCGGGCGTGCATCGGGCCTACGCGGCGATGGCGCTGGAGGACGAACGAACCAGAGAAATCTACCAGGATCCGCGTGGTGAGGGACGAAAGGACGAGGAGGGCAAACCAAGACCGTTCTACCCGAACTGCGCGGGCCAGGGGCAGACCAAGGGGCAGGAGCACTGTGGGGACCGAGCCTGCCCCATCTGCTCCACTTTCGGCCACGCGAGCTTCGCTGGCCTCGCCGCGTTCAGCGACGCGCAGGTACTCCTCTTCCCGGTGCCTACGCGGGAGGGGCCCATCTGGGTCACCTCACCGGGAGCCTTGCGCTTCATCGGTGTACGGGCGGAGGTCAAGCAGGACGTGGTTTGCCGTGAGACGGATCGCCCCCTCAACCTCGGGTGGCTGCTGCTTCCGAGCGAAAAGTGGCCCGACATCCGCATCGACCGACGCGACGAGGCCAAGGAGGATGCCGAGCACAGCGACAGCGGTGATGACCAGGGCGACAAGACCGATGATAATCGCAAGCACAGCGAGTGCGGTGATGCCCAGGGCAGGGCCCTGACGAAACTGCAGGAGCACCTCAGGGGCTACCATGTTCCGGAGTACGTTCGGGATTCGCTGGCCCTCGTCTCGGACAAGCTCTTCGGACACGTCGTCAACAGCAACCTGGAGGTGCGGACCTCGGTCGCCATCAACCCCGCGACCGGAGCCGCCGAGGACGGGGCGCTGTTCACCTACGAGGCGCTGCCACGCGCCACCGTGCTGCTCTGGGACGTGACCTTCCGCGACCCGCGGCACTTCGGGCGCGGCCAGGAAGCAAAGCCTCACGAGACGGTAAAGAAGGCCCATCCCCTTCTCGAAGCGCTCGGGATCGGTGGCATGGGGAGCCGTGGCATGGGCCGGCTGCGGGTGCTGTGCTCGAAGGAGGTGACGCGATGAAGGTGTCGAACCTCGACGCTGCCTGCGCCGCGCTGGGGCATGAACTCGGCACGATCGTGGCGCAGGGCAAGACGTCCAAAGACACGGAGAACAGCATCACGAAGGCGCTCGGCGTGCTCGAGGAGCAGGGCGTCTATGCGCTCTTCCTGTACCTGCACGCCCGGGAGAAGGACCTGAGAGACAGGTTCAGCGAGAAGTTGATGAAGTTCCTGCGTTCGGAAGACGTTCGTCTGGTGCCAGAACAGGAGAACAGCGAGCCTTTCGGAGCACTTCAGGAGCTGGCGAAGAGCCTCGATGACCTGCTCTTCGCCAGGGGCCTTCTGCACCAGGTTCTCGTCTATGCCCGCTACCACGCCAAGGCGGCTCAGACGGAGGGCACCGGAGGCTCGGGTTCAGGTGGAGGGAAGACGAAGCCGAAGGGCGCGGGGCGCTCACACAAGGGGGGGGAGCGATCGAATCGAGGTGGCGACCGCCCTCAAGGGGAGACCGGCAAGTGAGCTGGACGCTGTACCGGTGGACATGGGTGCTCCGGGCTCCTCTGTACCTGGGCCTGCCCCCAGCGGGATCGCTCAACCGGACCCGCCTGTTCGTCCCGGCGCGTACGCTGTGGGGCGCCCTGACCGCCGAGCTTGCGCGCCACGAGGCGAGGGGTGGGGTGGCGGATTACGGGGGGGTGGGCAATACGCTTTGCCAGGACGCCCGCTTCGGCTATCTGTTTCCCGCCGAGTTCTCGGACGCGAGGTGGCGAGCCTGGCTGCCGATCTACCGCGATGGCTTGGGTCTGGTGTGGGCGCGCGAGGACGACCCGAACTCCTACCTGGCGGACAGAGACTTTCGGCGCCGTGTACTCGATGCCCGCTCCGGCACGGCTATCGACCCGCAGAGCGACGCAGCGGAGGAAGGCTCGCTGCGAGAGACCGAGTGCATCCAGCCGAGATGGCGCGGAGAGGATGGCGCTGCCGGCATGGCACTCGCGATGACCGGGTACGTCTTTCTGCGGGAGGATGCGCTGAGGCAGCGCTTGGAGACCATCTGGCAGGTGTTCGTCGGAGGGGACACACGCTACGGACTCGGCCTCATGGAGCGCGAGGAGGCGCTGATCCCGGATGAGCGGTTCTTTGGCGACCACGTGGAACTCGACGGGGAGAACTCCCCCATCGTCACCTCGTCGGTTCTTCGTGCTCATGCCGTCACGGAGGGACCAGAGCCGATGCTCTCAGGCGCACGGGAGCGCGTCGTCGGCTGGAGCTGGAACCGGCTCGACGGAGGCGAGCGCGAGGAACCTCTCTGGGCTCCTGGATCGAAGACGGCGAGCCCTGAGAGATGGTGTCTTTGCGATGTTGACATCTGGAAACCCGTCCACCTCTGTACAGTTCTTCCTTGCCCCGCCTGCGGGCGGGCGCGTGTTTTCAATGTTGACATCTGGAAACCCGTCCACCTCTGTACAGGACAAAAATCGGAAACCCTGCGAAATTCCGCATTTCTTCTACGAACGATTCCCTATCGGATCAAGGAAAAATCGGGGATTTCAAGCACCGATCGAAAATTGTCCTGTACAGAGTCCGTCCACCAAAGCAGCGAGGTGCGGTCATGCCCCTCACCCGAATCAAGCTGGAGCGCTTCACCGCCTTCGAGCAGCTCGATGTCGCGCTGTCGCCGGGGATCAACGTCTTCATCGGCGAGAACGGCACTGGGAAGACCCACCTGCTCAAGGTGGCCTATGCCGCGTGCGACATCACCAAGACCAAGGCGTCCTTCGCCGGCAAGCTGCTCCGGACCTTCCTGCCCTACGAGCGCCGCATCGGGCGGCTGGTCCATCGCACGGGGAAGAGCAGTCGCGCGGCCGTGGAGGTCTATCGAGGTGACACGAAACTGCGAAGCTCGTTCAGCAACCACACCAGGGATCCGCGTTCCGTGCGCATCACCGGCAAGGATGCCTGGACGGCTAACGAAACCGAGTCGGCCTACATCCCGGTCAAGGAGATGCTGGCCAACGCTCCGGGATTCCTCTCTCTCTACGAGCTACGCGAGATCGAGTTCGAGGAGATCTACCGGGACATCATCCTGCGGGCCTTTCGCGA
>JALTMS010000478.1 GCA_027001345.1 Acidobacteriota bacterium
AGGTCGAGGCTCCGCGGCAGGCCCAGGTGGCCCTGCCGGTGGAAACCGCTCGGGCCGAGGTGGTGGCTTTGCCGGACACCGAGGCCAAGACCATCGAAGATGTGCGGCGGGTCTATACCGGCCGCAAGGTCTCGCTGCAGCTCGTCGATGCCGACATCAAGCAGGTTTTCAGCCTCTTCCACGACATCTCGGGGCTCAACTTCGTCCTCGATCCCGCCGTCACCGGAGTGGTGACGATCGTGGTCGACGATGTTCCCTGGGACCAGGCTCTCGATCTGATCCTCAAGAACAACGGTCTGGACATGGTTCTCGAAGGCAACGTGATCCGTATCGCGCCGATCTCCAAGCTGGCTCAGGAGTCGGCGGCGCGTAAGGCGTTGTTCGAGGCCAAGGAACTGGAAGTTCCGCCAGTCACCATCACGCGCACGCTCTCCTACGCCAAGGCCAAGCAGATTCAGAAGGTGGTGCGTGACGGCATCCTCAGCCGCAAGGGGCGGGTGATCGTCGATGAGCGGACCAACACCCTGATCATTCGCGACATTCCGACCCGCGTGGAGGCGATCGACAAGCTGCTGACCACTCTCGATGCGGAAACCCCGCAGGTGATGATCGAGGCCCGGATCGTCGAGGTCTCCCGCGACTTCGTCAAGGATCTGGGCGTACGTTGGGGCATCTTCGCCTCAGCCGATCCCCGCACCGGCACACAGACGAATCTGCAGTTTCCTCACCGGGCCTCAGGTTCGTTCGACCTGAATCTGGCGCGGAATCCTGCCGCTTCCGCCCTCGGTTTTTCCTTCGGTAACGTGCTCGACTCGGTGACCCTCGATGTGACCCTCGATGCTCTCGAGACCGAAGGTTACGCCCGCCGGCTGTCGAGTCCGAAGATCGCGACCCAGAACAACGAGCTGGCGGAGATCGAGCAGGGCGTGCGGATTCCGGTGGTCAGCACGACGGCCACGGAAATCGATGTCCGCTTCGTCTCGGCCTCGCTGCGGCTGGAGGTCACGCCCCAGATCACCGCGGAAGGAACCGTGGTGCTGGAAATCGAGGTCGAGAACAACTCTCCGGATTTCGTCAACACCGTCGGCGAGGTGCCCGCGATCAACACCCAGCGGGCGACGACCAAGGTTTTGATCGGTGATGGTGGTACGACCGTCATCGGCGGCATCTTCACGGTCAACGAGGGAAGAAGTGAGACGGGTATTCCCTGGTTCCGCAAGCTGCCCGGGCTCGGGTGGCTGTTCCGCTCGAAGAACATTCAGACACGCAACCGCGAGCTGTTGATTTTCATCACGCCGCGGATCATCAAGGCCTCTTGAGTATGGAGACGGGCACCATGATGGAGAAGGTGAGGATCTGGTCGCCACTGGCGGCCCTGGGCCTGGTGGCTGCGCTGACGCTGGTGGCCTGCAACAACGCAACGGATGACCTGAAGACCTCCGAGAACCTCGTCACCGTGTCGAGTGTCGATCCGCTCAACGCCTGCGTGGATGTCGACGGCAAGCTGGTCGACCTCGACGGCGACGGGACCAAGGAGACGACGGTCTACTCCTCGGTGCTGCAGGATATCAACTTCGATTCGCGCCTGCGAGGCCAGTCCAATGGCGTCTGGAGTGACGTGATTTTTTCGTCGGTCGATATCAACTACACCCTCGAGGGGAATGCGCCGCCGAATCGTAACGAGGCGGTGACGATCACCGTCCCTGCCGGTGGCACGGCGACTCAGGAATTGACCACCGTGCTGGCGACGGATATCGCAGCCGGCTTCTTCAGTCTCGGGGAAAAGGGAAGGATCGACCTGATCTTCCGCGGGAAGGATGCCAGCGGCAAGCCGATGACGGCTCGCGGGCAGATCCCGGTGGAGACCGCGACGAGCTGCACCATAACCCAGTGATCGGCCCGGGGCCGGCGGATGGCACTGACGATGACACAGGTGGATCTGGCATCGCTTCTGGCTGATGCGGCCCGCTTGTGTCCCGGGGTTCGTCGCGCCGTCCTCGTCGATCAGGGAGGTGTCCTGGTCGATGGAGCCTGTTTCGACCCCCGACTCGAGGGGGTGATGGAGGAGCTGGGAGCCGAAGCCCTGGCAGGGATGGCGGCTCTCGGCGGGCTGGTCCGAGCCGCCCGCACCGGTGGGCCCGAAGAGGTGATCATCGGTGGGGCCGAGGGTGTTACCGTCTTGCGCTGCATTCCCTGCGTGGGTCTGGTCCTGGTGCTCGATGCCGGTCCCGAGCCCTATCTGGGGAGGATCAGACTGGCGGGCCGGCTCCTTGCCGGACGGCTGGCCGAGCGGCTCGGCCCCACGCCGTCTGTCGATTCGGGTTGACCGCTTCCCATCGCTCGGCCACAATCCCCGCGGCGCCCTGACAGAGGGTGCCTTTTTCCTGGCCTTGTCCCCCGGCGCCGACCGGGCGGTGGGAGAAAGCGGAGGAAGAGTTGGAGCCGCGCGAGATCAAGGACCTGCTTCGTTTCGTTCGCAACGCCGGGTTCCACGAGTTCGAGCTGAGGATGGAGGGCTTCCGGCTGCGGGTGATCAAGGATCAACCGCTGGGCGTCGCTGTGGCCGCTGCTGCGCCCGTGCCGCCGCCGCCGGTGGCGGCCCCCGCAGCGCCATCGGCAGCCATCGCGGATCCGACCGATGTCGCCGCGATCGACGACGGCCTGGTCGAGCAAAAGGCGCCGATGGTCGGCACGTTCTACAGGGCGTCGAGCCCCGAGGCCGAACCCTATGTCAAGGTGGGCGACAGCGTCACGCAAGGGCAGACCCTCTGCATCATCGAGGCGATGAAGCTGATGAACGAGATCGAGGCCGAAACTTCGGGAACCGTGGTCGAGATCGTGCCGGAAAACGCTCAGCCGGTGGAGTACGGCGAGGTCCTTTTCCGTATCCGCCCGAGCTGATCGATCGCCATGTTCGAGAAGATTCTCATCGCCAACCGCGGCGAGATCGCGCTGCGGATCATCTGGGCCTGCAAGGAGCTGGGCATCCGTACCGTGGCGGTGCACAGTGATGCCGACCAGGACTCGCTGCATGTTCGCTTTGCCGACGAAGACGTCTGCATCGGTCCGGCGCGATCGAGCGACTCCTACCTCAACATCGGGGCGATCATCTCCGCGGCCGAGATCACCGGCGCCGACGCGGTTCACCCGGGATACGGCTTCCTGGCGGAGAATCCCCACTTTGCCGAGATCTGCGCCGAGTGCGGCATCAGCTTCATCGGTCCCCAGGCGGCGACGATCCGGCAGATGGGAGACAAGGCCGCTGCGCGGGCGGCGATGATCAGTGCCGGCGTGCCGGTCATTCCGGGCAGCGAAGGAACCCTCGATTCCCTCGAGCAGGCCGAGGGTCTGGCGGCGGGCATCGGCTACCCGGGGATCGTCAAGGCGGCGGCTGGAGGCGGCGGGCGAGGGATG
>JALTMS010000479.1 GCA_027001345.1 Acidobacteriota bacterium
GGGAAAGTCCACGGCCGAGCGTGGTTTTTTCTCGCCACCCGTCCGCATGCGGACACCCCACCCGGACACTCCGGACACTCGGGCCACTCCCCACATAAACATTCTTCGCTCCACGGTGGGGGGTTTCAGCCGAGGAAGAGGCCGCATTCGCTGCAGCAACCTTCCCCGTCTGGACGGGCGGCCGCGCCGCAGGCGGGGCAGAGACCATCACCGGCGGCATCGTCTTCTTCCTCGCCGGCAGCCACGATGCAGTGCACGAATTCGGCCGCCAGGGAAGGACGATGGTGCTCGTGGAAGAAGGTCTCGGCCCGCTCCACGTCACCCCCGTCGAGCAACAGCAGCAACTCGGGAGTACAGGAAGCGCCACACTCACCGGGAGATGCCGCCACCGAGGGGATACGCTGGCCGGCCAGAGCGTCGCGAAGTTCTCCGATGCCGGCCGGAGTCCCCTTGAAGGCCGGCACCAGGTCCCGGCCGCGGAGCAGCTCGGCCATCGCCCGTGGGTCGGCGAAGGGATCCTCCGCCAGGCGATCGTGAACCAGCACCGCCTGGCAGCGCTGACAGTGGGTGAAGCCGTCGCGGAACTCTTCCCGGCACTCGGGGCAGTAGGGCATGGCGGGGATTCTACTGGGTGCCGAAGGCCCGCTCCACTTCCGCTCGCAGGGCCTCTGGATCCTCGAGAACCAGATCCGCGGGTAGATCCCGGGCCGCGGCGCCGAGCAGGACCACCACTGCGCAGCCCGCCCGACGCGCCGCTTCCAGATCCCAGCGGGTATCCCCCACCATCATCGCTTCCTCCGGCAGGCATCCGACGCGGCGCAGGGCCTCCTGCACGCTCCTGCCTGACGGCTTCCAGAGACCGGAATCACGGGTCAGCACCACGTCGAAACGCAGATCGAAACGCTCGATGAGAGTCCGGGTGTTGACCTCGGAGTTGTTGGTCACCAGCGCCAGTCCCAGCCCCCGTCGCCGCAGGGCCTCGAGTACCTCTCGCGCACCGGTGATGATCTGTGCGCGAGCCGTCGCCTCGGCCTCGAAGGCCTCGAGCCGGGCCCGGCCGGAGAGCCGATCCGCCGGGTCGCGCGCCTCGAGTTCGTCGAGCAGCGAGCCGCCCCGGACGCCCAGCGCGCGGCGAATCGCCGGCCAGTCGTAGGGCGAGGCGACGAGGGTACCGTCGAGGTCGAAGACGACGGCCCGCAGAGATCGAAGACGCTGGTGAAAGCTGGACATCCGTGATCGAAACTCCCATCGGCCGGCCCGCCGACGACCCGCGCGTTACCGCCTCTGGCGCGCCCCGGGACGGGACCTTGCGTTCCCCTGACGCCGGCCGATATTGACCACCAGGGGACTTCTGTATACGGGGGAAGCCCGACCAACACCCAGCCCCGGGTAAGACCCAGGCAGGTGGAGACCCGATGGATTCGACCAGCCGCCAGGAAACCAAGATGGCACGGCGCAAACGACTCGGCGACCTTCTGGTCGAACGAGGCTTGATCACCCCCACCCAGTTGGCCAAGGCTCTCGTCCTGCACAAGAGCAACGGCAAGCCCCTTGGACAGACGCTCGTGGACATGGGCCTGCTCGACAGCCCGACCCTCTGTTCGATCCTCGGTGAACTCCTCGGCACCCCGGTGGTCAACCTCGACGCCACCTTCGGTGATCCGCTGATTCGAGACGTGATCCCGAAGGAGAAGGCCTTCGAGTTGAAGGTCATTCCGCTCTTCCTCGTCGGCAATCAGCTCACGATCGCGGTGCACGACCCTTGCAACCTTGCCAAGCTCGGTGAGTTGCGTTTCCTCACCGGCAAGGAGATTCTCCCGGTTCTGGCTCTCGAGGGCGACATCGAGCGGCATCTCGGTCTCTACTACGGTGAACAGGAAGACACCGGCAGCCAGGATGCGGCGATCGACTTCGAAAACACCGGCGAGGACGATACCGAGGAGGAGGGGATCGCCACCACCCTGGATGTGGAGGACGCACAGCAGGATCGACCCGTGATTCGGCTGGTCAACCTGATCATCACCCGTGCAATCCAGGAACGCGCATCGGACATCCACCTCGAGCCCCAGGAAGGCAAGATGCAGGTCCGCTATCGGATCGACGGCAGCCTGCAACCCAAGCCCTATGCCTTGACCGATGCGGCCGTGCCGGCGGTGATCTCACGGGTCAAGATCCTTTCCCAGATCGACATCGCGGAAAAGCGGCTGCCCCAGGACGGCAAGATCCGCATCCGCTATCGCGGCCGTCGCATCGATGTGCGCGTTTCCACCTTCCCGACGATTCACGGTGAAAAGGTAGTGCTTCGCCTGCTCGACAAGGAGCGGCAGAACTTCACCCTCGACACCCTCGACATGTCGGAGACGATTCTCGAGTCCTGGAAGAGGGTGCTGCGCCACCACCAGGGAATCGTTCTGGTCACCGGTCCGACCGGCTCGGGGAAGTCTTCCACGCTCTACGCCACGCTCCGTCACCTCCACCGTAGCGATGTCAACATCGTCACCCTCGAAGATCCCGTCGAGTACGAGTTGCCTGGAGTCGCCCAGGGCCAGGTCCAGCCAACCGTCGGCTTCGACTTCGCCAAGGGGCTGCGTTCGATCCTCAGGCAGGACCCCGACATCATCTTGGTCGGAGAGATTCGAGACCAGGAAACCGCTCACATCGCGGTACAGGCGGCACAGACCGGGCATCTCGTCCTTGCCTCCCTGCACACCAACGACGCCCTGTCGGCGATCACGCGACTGTTGGACATGGGGCTACCGCGCTATCTGCTCGCGGCCACCCTGGTCGGAGTCCTGGCCCAGAGGCTGGTCCGTAGAATCTGCCCGAAATGCGCCCACGCCGTGGAGCCCACTGACGACGAGCGGCTCTATCTCGGCCCCTGGATCGAGCGCCAGCAGCTCCCCTTCCTCGTGGGCCGGGGCTGCGAGACGTGCATGGATATCGGCTACAAGGGCCGCATCGGAATCCACGAACTGGTTCGCGTGGGTCCCGAGATCCGGCGCCTGATCGCCCAGGGAGCGCCCGAAGCGACGATCGAGGCCACAGCCCGCGAGACTGGATACCGCCGCCTGTGGTGGGACGGCCTCGAAAAGGTACGCGCCCGCCTGACATCCCTGCGGGAGGTGGCTCGCCAGGCGCAGCCGGATCAGGCCGTCCTCGACGAGGATCCGACATCTGAAACCACCCGATCCGCAACACCGGAGATGGACGATGCCCTCCTGCCGCACGCACCCTGAACGCCCGATGAGGGCGACTTGCAGCCGCTGTGGTCGGGCCTTCTGCGAGGAATGCCTGATCGCAGACGGCTCCCGCCCCACGTGTATCGAGTGCTCGATCGCCGCGACGGGAGGGCAGGTTCGCCGGCAGGCGATCAACGATCACGCCAGACAGGCCGCCGCCTTGCGCGAAACCGGCCAGCGGCGTCGAAGCACGATCCAGCTCGTCATCGCGTCGTGTCTGATCGTCGCCGCAGGCGAGGCGGGGGCCATCTTCTTCCTCTCGTCGCCCCCCAAGGAGAACGTGCCGCGGGACGATCGAGAATTCACTCAGCAGGCATGGCTGGCGCAGACGACGGCCGAGGTACTCCTGCTTCAAGCCGGCCTCGAAGCCCATCGCAGGCAAACCGGCGAGTACCCGGAGAGCCTGGCCCTGATCATCAGCCGCCTGCCGCCGCCGATCCAGAACAGAATCCACCTCGACAAGATCGACTACGCCAGGGACGACGGAGGGCGCTATCGACTGCGCACCACCTCCGCGGCGGGCACACCCATCGTCCTGGACTCCGGGCCCCAGGAATCTCTCTTCGAAGAGGCGCGGCGGTGAGATCGTTGCGAGACAACCGTGGCCTGACTTTCGTCGAACTCTTCGTCGTCGTCGCTCTCGTCGCCGTGATCACCGCCCTGGCCGTGCCCGCCTACCGCTCGATCCTCTTCTCCGTCGAGCGCACCCGGATGCAAGGCCAGATGAAGATGCTGATGGACGACGAGTCGCTCTACGAACGCGACCACGGCACCTTCTATCCCGGGGGGACGATGATGGGATCGCGATCACAGGCATGGGAGATCTTCGAGCCGGACAAGCCGATGCATCTCCTCGGTCAGAACCTCACCCTGCCCGCCGGCAACCGCAGGTACACGTTCTACATCTTCCGCCTGACGCCCGACTTTCCCGAGCCGCTGATCCTGGCCTATTGCCATCCCTTCTACGACAACGATCTCGATGGCGACGACTGGCCCGACCTGTGGATCAAGGTCGGCAACAGTCCGCCCCAGCTCTACGCGGACGACCTGACCAACACCCTGCATACCATCGAGTGGAACTAGCTTCTCCAGGCAGATCGGTGACGAACGGAGGCGCCCACGACTATCCCACTACTACCAGTAGCGGCAGCGCTCGCACAGCGGTCGCTGCGCGAGCGGTGAGTCGGGCGAGAGTTGTGACAGCCGGCTCGGTCCGCAGCCGCGCTCGGCGAGCCAATCCTCACCGTAGCCTCCGGGCAATGGCCTCGATCGGTTTCATGCCCTGCCCGAATCGGACAATGGCCTCGCGGTTGTTCATCAGATCGCTGTACGCGATATAGCGAACATCCAGATCAACCACTCGGCTGAAAGCAGGGCGCTTCAACTCCTCGCGAACGTCCGCCTCGCGGGAATCGGGAGCGACCAGGAACATGGACAACCCGGCCTGCTCCAGACCGAGCGCAAGGTCCAACATCCGCAGGATCCCGGACCGGATCGACGTCGTGTGTTCGACCTCGAACGCAGCCACCACGTGACCGGTTGCCGGTTCGACCCAAAGCACGTCGATGAACCGGATCGTGTCGAAAGACGGAGCCTCTTCCAGGGCCTCCGGGAGACGCTCGAGGCAGCCGTCAGCCAGACGCCCACCGCCGAAGGCACGGTTTCCGTCATTGCTCGCGATCCACACTCCGAACCCCACGGCGATCCCCAGGTCACGCAACCAGCCCTGGATCTCCGTGTGGGTATGGTCCTCTTCACGAGCGGCCCGAATCGCACGGTTGGCGCGGTCGGACTCGGCGCGGACCTGGGCGAGGTCATGCTCCCATTGCGCGAACGCCGCGTCACTCGACTCGCGTGGCGGCGCCGGATACCTCCCGGAGCCAACATCGAACAAGAAGCCCGCTATCGCTCCGAGGTCGTTGGAGAGAAGGTCCCGGTACTTCGAATTCGCTTCCAGGATGCCGCGACGCATTGCCAGGTACTCGTCCCAGCGACCCAGCCTCACCCTGGCCCCGGCCAGAGCGTTGTAGCCCTTTACGATCGCGGTGTTGAAGGGCGGAACCACAGTCGGGTGAAGAAAGTAAAGAATGTTGGCAACCGCGGGACCAAGCCCCTTTATCGAGGCGCGATCCAATGCCCGTATGGCCTCGAGGACCTCTGCCTCCTCGCCCGAGCAGCAGGCGCAAGTCTGGAGGAAACGCCCGAAAGCAAGCTGATTCGGACGGCTCTCGTAGATGTCGGGGATGCGCAGTTTCGGTTTCCAGAGAAAGGCGTGGTCCGCACCGCGAAAAACCTGTCTCTGCTCGGCGATCGACTTGACGACCGTCTCCAGCGAGGAACCTTTGTAGACGTTGCCGAAACTACCCGCTTCGATCTCGGCGACCACCGCTGAGATGCCACGCCGGATCGAACGGAAGTTCTTCAGGCGCTCTTCCCAGAGGAACCACGTCCGGTAGGTGCCCAGCGGGTCGTCACGCCAACGAGTGAGAAGGCGACGAACGGGGTCGACGGTGGAACTCTGCCGGTCACACACGCTGCTCACCTCCTCTTCTGCGCACGATCGAAACATCGAATCGGCCCAACGACCTGCCGGTCAACGGCCCGGCAAAGCTGCGTCCGTCTGCATCGTCATCTCAGGTGCCTGTTGCCAGATTGCTTGTACTCAGTGGCCCTCCGGTGGCTGCCATAGCTCAACCTTGTTTCCTTCTGGGTCCATAACCCAGCCGAACTTGCCGAACTCGGATTCTTCAGTCTTTTCCAAGACGTTGCAACCTTCCGAGCGCAGCGCGTCCAAGAGCGCATGTAAATCGGCCACTCGGTAGTTGATCATGAATGCCGCATCGCTCGGCGCAAAGCTGTTGCCATCCCCGATCATCCAGGCTGTTGTCCCGCCAGCGGGATGTCCCGAACTGTCTACCCAACGAAACGACGTGCCGCCCCATGGCTGCACATCAATGCCGAGGTGGTCCTTGTACCAGGCCCGCAACATCGCGGGATCCTTTGCCTTGATGAACACCCCCCCAATTCCTGTGACCCGTGTCATGATCGTACCTCCCGCACTGCTGTTCGTGGGTTTCGTTGGATCTGCCGCGGCCGCTTGTGCGCCGGAGCGTGCGGACAGCATGTGGTGCACCAGCACAACAGCCAACTGCCTGAAACGCAGGCACTTTCCTGCCTGGAAACAGTTACCAATCTCATTTCGCGCCTAACGTTCTGCCGACCGACGGCCGGGCGCAGGCCGCTCCGCCGTGTCGGCTTGCTGGCCAGCGCTCCCCTTGGTGATCTCGCAGAAGATGCTGGACTCCTCCACTTCGCAAACCTGGCCGTCGATTCCGATCCGCGAACACAGCGCGCGAAAGTCATCAGGGGTCAGCCTTCCCGCGCGAAACCCATCCTGGCAGACGATGACTCCGTCCTTGGACGCGATTCGGTCAACCTGTCCGACGAGACCCTCCTTGGCCTGGGCCTCGAACCAGGCAAGTCGATGCGGCCAGAACTTGTCCGAGTACGAAGAAAGCAGAACGATCCCCCCTTCACGCGTGACTCGCAAGGCCTCCTTGACCAGCCGCTCCTGATCGACCCCAAAGGCACAGATCCCGTTCTGCAGGCACAGGACCGCGTCGAAGGTGCCGTCGGGGAAGTGCAAGTCGATGGCATCCATGTGGAGGAAGTCCAGGCGGTCGGTGGCCCGTGACACCCTCTTTGCCAGCTCGAGGCTCGCCGCTGCAGTATCGACGCCCACGACTCGGGCGACCTCTCGAGCGATCCTCCGGGCGATTCGTCCATAGCCGCAGCCGAGTTCAAGGACCTCATCACTTTGTCGAAGGCGCCCCACGGCATGGGCGATCTCCGCCTCGAGGTACTGACACACCCTCTCTGGCGCGATCTCGTAGCAGCGTTGGAGCCGCCTGCCGGACAGCTTCTGAGCGTAGTACATGGCCCCTGCCATTTCTCTTCCTTCGCCTGGCTGCGGGTGCGAGCTTCGCACGAAGCAAGCGCGGCAATCAATCGGCAGCTTCAATGCATCGTCTTGCAGCTACCTGCCCCCAGCCTCATGGCTTCGCCTTGAAGTGCCTCTCGAACAGCAACCTCGCCTGTTTCCCTCCGGTCTCCGTGACCAACACCGATCTTGCCTTCGTTCTCGGGTTGCCGATCCAGCCCTTTTCGTGGAGAACGGCGAGGACGTCCCAATCGAGCCCCTTCCATGCCCGCAATTCCCCGCGTGAGCCCTCGAAGGTGAGGTACATCAGCGCTATTGCAACTTCCGCGATCTTCTCGACGTCACAATCGTCCGGTAGGCTCATTCCTCGTTCCCCATTGACCGCCGACCTGTTTCTCGCCTGGATAGCGTCCGGGCTCACTTGCCGCGATGAAGCGCAGCGAGATCGCAGTCGGGCGGAGCGCGTTTTCGCTATGCGTGCTATGCGTGCGTTTCGCCAAGTGCAGCCTCCCGGCCCCGTGTTCGCAAGCCACGGAATGGAAGCAAGAAGCTCAGGACGGTCTCGAACAGCACCATCGGCGTATCAAACCACCATAGATTCACGGTCTTCGAAAAGTCAGGGAAAATGAAGAGGAGGATCGTGCAGACAGCGCACCATGCACTCGTCACGACACCGAAAGCCGCCAAGGCGCGATGGATGTAGCGCGATTTGTGCCAAAGGTAGGCGCCAACGCCACTTGCCAAAGACCAGAACAAAAGGCCGACGTAGTACTGGTCGAAACCGGAAAGATACAGGCGTGCCAAGACTGGTAACTGATCGGGTGGGAACCCCGCGTACTCAGCATGACTCAGCAATCTTAGGGCTGTGAAAAGATTCAGTACGACCAAGAGCCAGACCAAACCATAGGCCAACCGACTGAAGGTGGCGAATAGAGCCAGATTGCGGTCAACCCGCTTCAAAACTACGTAGAGCGATGTGCTTAGCACGAGAACCGCGACGCTATAGAGCATGATGCCCCCCGCTCTCTCGGTCCGCCTGCTGTAGTGCCGCAGTCGGATTGCCCGGCGTACTCGCTCCTCGAGGCGCATGCCGCCACCGGAGTCGCGTTCTGCACACTTACCCGGCTCGCCGCCCGCCGCCTGCACCAGCGGATCGGAGTCCGTCGTGCCGACCTGTCGCGGATTGCGGATCATGCGACCCGCGGCGTCGTCACGGAAACGGGTGTTGGTGACGGAGATTACTACATGGGATGACACGAATAGAGGTACCACCCATCTCCCAGAGTCTTCAGATGGCAGTCATGATGCCCGATGCTACCCAGGGGGTGATCATCCATAACTATGCAAGAGTCACTGAGCACCAGTACTTTGCATGGATCGACTCTTGATCCCTCAGGTGTCCCCTCTCGATCCGCGAATACGTACCCCCTCTCGGTTCGAGTCAGGTATCCGATGATCGAAGCGACCAGTAGTACGCCCCCCGGAACAGGAACGATCTCGCAAACTCCGGTATCAGAAAAGAGCTTCTCGAACACAGCCTTTCTCTCACCAAGTGGGTTCCCTGGCGCCCTTCTCAGTCCTCCTTCCCCGACATGATCGTAGTAGACTCTCCCCCCTTTCCTGATCACCGGATCCCCCGGAGTCTTCCTCGTCTCCATGACCAGGCGGTCGAATTCCTGTCGATGTTCCAACCATCGTGATCGCATCGAGGACTCGCTCTCCCAGACATTCCCGACACAACCGCTCGATGAAACGAGAAGCAGAGAAAGTGCGTAACAGAAGCTTGCCCGCAGCTTTCGCGTCCTCTCTCTCGTCCGACGCGCCGCTGGATCCGCCGTGCGTGCCGACTGCTCTCCGCGATCCAATGCGACGTGACCATCGATCCGCCGACGCTTGAGTGAGACGAAGTTCTCCTCGGGCGGGTAGCCCGAATCGACTGACACCTGCTCCGGCGCGCGATCCGCCCTGGCCCGCACCGGATCGAGTAGCGGTCGTGGTAGCTGATTGTCCGCTGCTTGTTGCGTCACCTCGACGGCCGCAAACTGTGCGCGTCGTCCACCGCCAACTGCGCGTTGTGGTACTGCTCGTAGCCTGTCGAGCACTTCATGATCCGACTGCCAGGATCGGTAGACGGCCGAACGGACGCCTGTACTTCGGACCGCGCCGTCCCGGTCTGCCCTCGTCACCAGACTCACGGCCCACGGCCTCGTCCGCCTCGCGCTGGCGCCGTCGCTCCAATTGATCCCGGGCCTCGCGGGTCGGACGGAAACATCTGCGGTTGACTTGCATGGTAGGGACGAAACGAAGTAGGCACGAGCCATTCTACCAAGAAGGTGCGCTGGAGTTTCTACCGCGAGGGCTCGAGCAGGCCGGCCAGATCGCGGCGACGCATGCTCACCGCCCGCCCCCTGGCCAGAGCCTGGTCCACCTCGTAGCCGTGGTAACGGATCAGGTAGGCGACCCACAGGTGGGTCGCCCGGCCGGCCACCGCGCAATGCAGCAGCACCTCGCCCTGGTGCTGTTTCAGAACCTCCTCCAGGCGTTCGACCGCCTGTGGTGTATAGGGGTGCTCGGCCCCACCGAGCGGAATCCAGACATACTCCATTCCGAGTTCGCCGACGACCTGCGCCTCGTCGAAAGGAACCGCACGCCGATTGTTCATCTCCGCCGGGGTTCGAAGATTGACCACCGCCGTCACGCCCCGCGCGGCGAAGGCCTCGAGAGCGGCTTGCGAGGGCTGGCCAGCGATGAAGACGCGCCCGTCCCGGAGAACCCTTCGGCGGACGCCGCTGATTTCCTTGAACGGCACCGGCAGCCGCCCCGGCTCGATTCCCAGATCCACCGTCGACAGCGGCTGGCCGGAAGGCGCCAGGGGCACCGGATCGGCCGAGCCCGAACGCCCGCAGCCGGTCAGCAAACCCAGGGAAACCACCAGGCCGGCCAGCGCCTTGCCCATCTTCTGCAGCATGCCGCGCTCCTCGGCGCCACTCCGCGCCAGACCCCAGGATACCCAAGACCGAGCGCGATGCAGCCCGGTGTCCCCCGCCGGGGTGACCCGCTGCGTGTCCCGGCGCTCGCCCAGG
This sequence comes from Acidobacteriota bacterium, assembly GCA_027001345.1. GTDB lineage: Bacteria > Acidobacteriota > Polarisedimenticolia > J045 > J045 > JALTMS01. The sequence continues at coordinate 10,263 of JALTMS010000479.1, forward strand.
GCCTTGCCCCTGGCCCCGTCGCGGGAGATGATCCGAGCCGAAATGAGCAAACAGATCGTCATCATCGGTGCCGGCGTGGTCGGCATGACCTGCGCCCGACGCCTGTCGGCCGACGGCCACGACGTGGTCATGATCGAGCGGGACGGCGAGAAGTCGAGGGAAATCCTCGACCGGCTGGACATCCAGGTGGTCACCGGCAACGGCTGCGCGCTACCGATCCTCAAGGAGGCGCGGCTGGACAGCGCCGACCTACTGCTGGCAGTGACCGACTCGGACGAGGTCAACATGATCGCCTCGCTGATCGCGGGCGCATCCTTCGACGTACCGACCAAGGTCATTCGCTTGCGGCACCAGGATTACCTCGAGAATCTACCCGACTTGACCCGCATCTGGTCGGGTCAGACCCACGCCATCAACCCCGACCAGGTGGCGGCGCGGCGCATTCTCTCGCTGATCCATGTTCCCGAGGCCGTCGATGTGGCCGAACTGCTCGGCGGCCGGGTCCTCGTCGCGGCATTCCGCATCGCCGCGGACTCGCCTCTGGCAGGCAAGACTCTGCGCGAGCTACCGAAGATGTTCCCCCGCTATCGCTTCCTGATTCCCGTTCTCTACCGCGCCGGCAAGGCGTTGCTCCCGGGAGGCGAAACAGCCATCGAACCGGGCGACATCGCCTACTTCTCCTCCGAACCGGAGAGCATCATCAATATCCTGCGCATGATGGGACGCGACGTGGATCACCGCCCTCGGCTGCTGATCGGCGGAGGCGGAAACATCGGTCGCCTGATCGCCCGGGGATCCCTCGAGCGCGGCCATAGCACGACGATTCTGCACAGGAACCGCCAGGAAGCGGAGAAGCTCGCCGTAGAGCTGCCCGATGCCTTCGTGATTCACGGCAACATACTCGACGAGGAGATGCTGGCGGAGGCAGGCATCGAGCGAACCAGCACCTTCATCGCCGCAACCAACGACCAGGAGACCAACCTGCTTTCAGCGGTGCTGGCCAAGCGTATGGGATGTCCGCGCACCATTCCCCTGGTCGACAACGCGACCTACCTCGCCGTGGCCGAGGGCATGGGTGTCGACGCGGTCGTCTCTCCGAGACTGGCCTCGGTCTCGGAGATTCTCCGCTTCGTTCGGGGCACTCATTTCGAGGAAGTCGCCAGCCTGCCCCACGAGGCGGTGGAGATCTCCGTCGTCGAAGTCGATCAAACCTCTCCGCTGGCCAACCGGCCGCTGCGGGAGCTGGCACTTCCCGAGGGGGTGATCTTCGCGGCCGTGGCGACCCCCGATCGCGTCTTCGTTCCAGGCGGTGACGACGTGATCCCTCCCGGATCGCGGGCGGTGGTCTTCGCCCTGGCCGAGGCATCGGAAAAGCTCGTGAGTTTCGTGGAAGATGCTTGAGTTCCGGCGGGCGAGAAGATGCATCTTCGGCTGAACCTGCGCATTCTCTCCGCCCTGGCGGCGCTGATGAGTGCCTTCCTGTTGCTTCCGGCGGGTCTTGCGACGCTGCTCGGCGAGAGTCCGGCACCTTTTCTCTCGGCGTTGGCGGTCGGCGCCGGCCTGAGCCTGGCTCTGCTGTTGCCAAGTCGCGGAGCCTCCCGAGCGCTCTCGACCCGCGACGGTTTCATCGTCGTCACCTCGGGCTGGGCCATCGCTTCGGCGATCTCCGCCCTTCCGTTCGTCTTTGCCGGCGTTCTCGGCCCGGTCGATGCCTGGTTCGAAGCCGTATCGGGAATCACCACCACGGGCTCGACGGTGATCACCGACATCGAAGCCCTCACGCGGAGCCTGCTGTTCTGGCGCTCGTTTACCCAGTGGATCGGTGGGATGGGGATCATCCTCTTCACGATCGCCGTCCTCCCCCTGCTCGGCGTCGGCGGCATGCAGCTATTCAAGGCCGAAGTTCCCGGTCCGGTAGCCGACAAGATCGCGCCGCGGCTGGCGGTCACTGCCCGCTACCTGTGGTACATCTACGTCGGCCTGACTCTGGCGGAAGCGATGCTGCTCAAGGTCGGCGGCATGCCTCTTCTCGAAGCTTTCGACCACGCCTTCACGACTCTGGCCACCGGGGGCTTTTCGCCGCGCAATGCATCGATCGCGGCCTATGCCAGCCCTTATTTGCGAGCCGTCATCATCGTCTTCATGTTCATGGCCGGGATGAACTTCGTACTGCACTTCAAGGTCGTCTCCGGCCGCGGGCGGGAAGTCCTCAAGGACCCCGAGTTCCGCTGGTATGTGGTTCTGATGCTGGTTTTCTTCCTTCCGACCTGGGCCGGCCTGGCCGCCCACGGAGCGCCCCTGCTGCAAGCCGGCGAAGACGCCCTGTTCACGGTCGTCTCCCTGATGACCACCACGGGCTATGCGACCGCCAACTACGAGCTGTGGCCGGTGGGCATGCAGGG
>JALTMS010000480.1 GCA_027001345.1 Acidobacteriota bacterium
AGGTGTCTGTTACCGGGAGTCACCCCGGTGGGTGAAGCGTTGTTGGTTGCCAGGTCCGTCCGGATCGGACCCGGTGCGGGTTGAGGTCAGGTCCCCCGTCATTTACGCCTTGTCAGGGCTTTGTGCAAGGGGATCTTCGTTCTCCTGTTCCTCTTTCGCGGCATCCCCACCGCGCTGACAGGCCTCGAAGGCCTCCAGCTTGGTCAGACCGGAGACCCTCGATGCCTCGTAGAAGGCGTAGGGATCGCCGGTCTCCTTCTCCGCCGCAGCGGGACAAAACGAGGCGAAAGCTCCTTCCGGATGGTGAATCAGCGTCGTGCGCGGGACTTCCTCGGCCACCTTGCGCACGTAGTCCAGGGTCTGGTTGGTGCCCGCACGGCCCTGCCAAAGTGCATTGAGGTCTTCAACTTCCAGGATATTGGCGATCGGTCGCCGCCAGGCCACGCAGGGAAAAATGTCACCGTAGGGGTCGATGGTGATGGCCGTCCGTCCCACCCCACAGTTTTGCTTCATTTTCTCCACGGGCCGGGGCCGCAACCCCCGCCGCCCCCGCCTGACCTGGTCGACGAAAAAGCGCACGAGGAAGGTCTTGTCGGGGGCCATGGTCAGCGGACCGAGATCCCCGTCGTCGGCGGGAACGATGTTGGTGTCGAAGGTCACGTGGTAGCCGAAGCGCTCGCCGAGTTCCTCGATCGCGGGCAACTGAGTCTGGTTCAGGCGAGTGATCGGCGTCTTGAGGGTCACCTTGACCCCCAGCGAGGAGAGCACCTCGAGAGCTTCGAGCAGCTTGTCGAACGAGCCCCGGACGCCGGTCAGGCGGTCGTGGGTCGCCGCGTCGGCGCCGTGGATGCTGATCTCGGTGTCGAAGGGACCGAAGTCCGCATAGCGCTCGGCTCGCTGGCGGTCGGTGAGCAAGACCCCGTTGGTGTAGGTCTTGAGCACCATCCCCCGCTCGCGAACGCCCTGGCAGATGCGAAAGAAGTCACGGTGGACGAAGGGCTCGCCACCGGTCAGGGTGACGGTGAAGGTGCCCGCCCCCTTGAGCTTGTCCAGAGTCGCGAGCCACTGCTCACCATCGAGTTCGTGCCTGTCCTTGGGACTGTTGTAGCAGAACGAGCAGAGCAGGTTGCACTTGTAAGTCAGCTCGAGCTGGGCGTTGATCGGACGCGCCTGGTCGAAAGCGCTTTCGATCATCCGCGTCAGAGGGCTGGTCAAGGAAGCCTCCAGTTCTGGCCGGGGCTGCGGGTGAGCGCCGGGCTCAATCCGCGGGAAGGTCGACGATTTCCACGGCTTGCTCTCCGAGCAGGTCGCCGAGCAAATCCATCACGTCACGTTGCACATCTTCGACGCTGGCCCCGTCGTACTCCCCCGCCAGGCGCTGGGCGAGCTGACGAACAGTCAAAGGACCCTCGGCGAGAACCTCGATCAGGCGGGCGCCGGTTTCGTTGAGCACGATCTGCATCGCGCTGTCGGGCACCACCAGCAGACCGTCGTCACCGAAGCGGGTGAAGGCGGCATTCTTCTGGCGCCGGACGAGGGTGTCGGGGGTCAGCTCGGAAGGTGATGTGGGCGTGGGGTCTGGATTCATGGATTCATCGCTCGCAGCAGAGTATACGGTGGGCCCCCGGAGGGGACAATTGATACTGGAAAGAAACTTCCATATTCATTTTCGGACAGCCCTCCCGCCGCTCGGGAGGCCTGTGGCAATCACTCCACATAACCCAGGCTCCGGAGGCGCTCGAGGAGTTGTGCTTCGGTCTGGGCATCGCCGCCGCCGCTCGGCCGCACCTCGGCGCGAGTGAGCACCTTGGCCGGAACGGACCCCTCGATTCCGGCCACATCCGCCCGCACCGCGCCGTCCATGCGCGCATCGACCGGGAAGCCGGAGGCCGCCAACCAGGTGGGCGCCACGTCCTGCGCAACCATCGCCGGAGCCCGACCGGGCGGGCGTGGGGCGAGCAGCAGCCACCCGGGGCCCGCTCCCGGACTCCGCCCCGGCGCGCCCACCACGGCCAGCAGCTCCCCTTCCCGAACCGGGCCGAGCACCGCCGCCAGCCTGGCATCGACCCGCTCGACATGGGCTGACACCCTGGCGAGCACCGCGTACGGATCCACGCCCCGGCGCCGCAGCCCTTCCTTGACGATATCGACACCCGGCAGGTAGATCGTGGCCACCGCCACCTCCGGGTCCGCAACAGCCGCAGCGAGGGCTTCGACGCGGAAAAGGTCGAGCAGCAGCGCCTGCCGCGCCACGCCCTCCTCGATTCCGACGCATCCCTTCTCCGCGGCGGCCAGCCACGTCGCCGCCCGCCGGCCCCAGCTCCCGGGGTAGATCGCCTCTTCGATGCCGCTGCCGCGCTCGGTGGCCAGCAGGGCTCCGTCGGACACCAGGTAGCCACCGGCGGGGCCCGGTCGACCGGCCGGCCAGCTACCCCACCAGCCCACCACCGCCGTCTTTCGGGCCTGGGCGGTGATCTCCCAGAAGGTCGGCATCTGCCGCACGCCGGCGCGCACCGCCCGCTGCCGGGTCGGCAACAGCTTGACCAGCAACTCGAGGGGCCCCGCAGCCAGCCCCCGGGCCACCGCCGGGGCGCGGATCCCTCGCAAGCCCGGCACGGCGGCGCCGCGGACGCCGTGCCGCCGCGGTGGGTTGCCCGTGGCGAGGGTGGTCCACTGCGCCGCGGGGTCCGCCAGGGGATCGTTCTCCACCGCCGCCACCACCCCCTGCTCGAGGCAGGAAGCCAGCCACGGCGCATGGCCAGCACGTACGACGCCCTCGAAAAAAGGCCGGTCGAGTCCGTCCCAGCCGACCAGCACGGCTCGCGCGGGGGCGCGGCGCGAGACGCTCACCACAGCGCCCTGCCCCGCCCGGGGCGCACCGACGAGGGTTGCGGCCAGCGCTGCGGCGGCTCCGGAAACCAGCGCCGCCAGCAACAGCCAGCGACCCACCTTCGGGCGGCTCCCCAGGGGAGCGCGGCCGGCCACGGCCGCCTGCACCAGCACCGCGGCGGACAGCACTCTGCCGCTGAGGCCGGCGCCGAGGACCAGGGCAGCGAGGCCCAGCAGATCGGCCAGCCCCAGGTGACGCTCGCTCCCCGCCCACCACAGGCCGAAGTAGAGCGCCATGACCACCGCCATCCCGATTCCGCTGACCAGTGCCGCCCGCCTCGGCGACAAACCTCTCCGCCGCCTGGCCAGCAGGCGCAGCCCACCGGCCACCAGCAGCTCGGCAGTGGCGGTCAGCAGGGCGATCAGGGGTGTGAAGAGGGCCGCGTAAAGGACACCATCGGGCCACGCGGGGACCAGGCCCCGCGACTCGACCACCAGGATCCCCGCCAGCAGGATGCCCACGGGAATCCCGACGAACAGACCGCTGAGCGCGGCGATGCGCAGACTCGCCCCCCAGCG
>JALTMS010000481.1 GCA_027001345.1 Acidobacteriota bacterium
CATGCGGTGGGTATCGGCGACATCGAGGGTGACGGCGTGATGGAGCTGTTCTTCAGCGCGCCGCTGTCCGCGGGATCCTTCGGCGGCGGCCGCAACGCCGCAGGCGAAGTGATCATCTACAACTGGGACGACGTGAAGAACAACTTCATCGTCGACACACTGGATACGACCCTGGTCAAGCCGGTGACATCGGTGCTTGGGGCAGAGGTCAACGACACTCTGGGCTACGAGGAGACCAACCTCGAGCTGGCGGACCTCAACCGGGACGGCGTGGTGGAGCTGATCGTCGGCGCCGAGGGTGGCGATGGTGATCCGGACGACACGACGGATCGAACCGACGCCGGCGAGGTGTGGGTCGTCGCGCCCTCCGATATCGACGGCGACCAGTTGCGTAACCTGGCGGACAACTGTCCCTCTGACGCCAACGCCGATCAGGTCGACACCGACGGCGACGGCTGGGGCGACGTCTGCGACAACTGTCCGGACACTTCGAATCCGAAGCAGGAGGACGACAACAACAACGGCATCGGCAATGCCTGCGAGTGCGACGACGACCTCGACGGCATTCCGAACGATGGCCCCTGCGACAACCTGCCGACGACGAACTGTTCGGGAGGTAACCGGGACAACTGCCTGGACAACTGTCCCAATACTTCCAATTCGACTCAGTCCGACGTGGACGGTGACGGCACCGGTGACGCGTGCGACAGTGACGAGGACGGCGACGGCGTGGCCAGCGGGTCGGACAACTGCCCGTTGATCGACAACCCGGGCCAGGAAGACGCTGATTCCGACGGCACGGGCAACGCCTGCACCACGACCGAGGTCGATCTGGCTTCCGGCGGCCGCGTGATCTACGGCGAGGAAAACCAGGATGACTTTGCCAGCGGTGGTGTCACCGGCGACTTCAACGGTGACGGCGTGATGGACCTGGCGGTCGGCGCGAAGGGCGCTGATGGACCCTCCAACGGTCGCAGCGGTTGCGGGGCGGTCTACGTCTTCTACGGTCCGATCACCGCCGGCCTCGACCTGGCGGTCACGGCGGCGGACGTGGAGATCTACGGGCAGGATGCCGGCGATGAGCTGGGCTACGCTCTGGCTGCCGGTGATCTGAACAACGACGGTACGGACGACATCGTCGCTTCCGCTCCCGGCGGCGACGGCAACGGCAACGGAGCCGCCGACGCGGGACAGGTCCACGTCTTCTACGGCGGTGCGCTGCCGGCGACTCTCGACCTGGCCAGCACATCTTCGAACCTGCTGTTCTTCGGCGAACAGGCCTCCGATCGCTTCGGCGAGAACCTGGTCGTCGGTGACTGGGACGGTGACGGAGCGCCGGACCTGGCGATCGCTTCGCCGAACTCGGCGTCGAACTTCGACGGCAACGCCGGTGGCGGCGAGGTGTGGCTGCTGCTCGATCAGGTGCTCAACAGCATCACGACGGTCGATCCCTTCAACGTCAGCAATTACATCAGCGGCGTGGACAACAACGATCATCTCGGTCTTGCGATGGCTGCCGGCGATCTGGACGGGGACAGCACCGATGATCTGGTGCTCGGTGCCCCGGATGCCGACGGTGTGAGCAACAACAAGGCGGACGCGGGTGAGGTCTACCTGGTGTCCAACACGATTCTTGCCGGTGACCAGAACATCGAGCTGTTCAACTCGACCGACTACACCCTGTTGCTTTACGGTGACACGCCGGCGGACAGGGCCGGTGCGGCGCTGGCTCTCGCCGATCTCAGCGGCGACAGCACGCTGGATCTGCTGATCGGCCTGCCGGGTCAGGGCTCGCCTCCCGGGGCTTCGGCACGGCTCGATGCCGGCGGGGCCGAACAGATCAACGGTCGGGCGGACTACACGGCGATCAACGGCTCGGAACTGGCCCAGGCCACCGATCGCTCGTTCTTCGGCGCGACGGCCGGTGCCAAGCTGGCCAGTTCCCTGGCGGTGGTGGACTACGACGGCGGTGGCGGCCTGGATCTGCTCTTCGGCGCGCCGGGGATGGCAGGCCCGGACGGCACGCGCAGCGGCGCGGGAGCCGTGGTGGTTCTCGAGGGCAGCCGCATTCCTTCCACCACTTCGGTCATCGATCTGGCCACCATCGTGCCGGCGCAGCGAATTCACGGTGCGGATGTGGACGATTCGCTGGCCCGCCAGCCGTGGCTGCCGGTCACCGAACTCGATGCCTCCACGCCGGGGCTCGAGCTGAGCGTGCCGGCGATGGGTGGTGACGGTCCGGACGGCACGCGCACGGCGGCCGGCGAGACCTGGCTGGTGTCCCAGAACGATTCGGACTGGGACGGTTTCACCGACGACGTGGACTGCTCGCCGCTGGATGGTGCGGTCGGTGCCCTGAGCAACACGGGGCAGACCTCCACCTGGTCCGACAAGCAGACCTTCAACTGGTCGACGGTCAACGGAGCGGCGACCTACAACTTCTATCGCGGAACGGTGGTCCAGCCCTGGCAGTACAACGAGAGCTGCCTGCAGAAGGGGCTGACCTCGCCCACGGGCACCGACGCGGCCACGCCGGCAGCGGGTTCGGCCTACTGGTACGACAGCACGGCCCAGTCCGGCACGTCCTGCATCGGTCCGCTGGGGGATGACAGCAGCGGTTCGGCTCGTCCGGATCCGCCCGCCTGCCCCTGACGGAGGCTTTCGATCGTGACACCTGGAAGCGGCGCCCGCGCGGGCGCCGCTTTCCATTCTCAGGGTACGGGTGCTGCTGCCCGCCCCCGCCCGGGCGAGTATGCTTGGCAGCGGCCGCGAGCCGGAGCGGAGACGAGGCAGAGATGAGCAACGTGCCGAACTGGCAGGATTTCCTCGAGGGCAGTCTGAGCGACGAAGAACTGGGCATCTGGCTCGACTTCTCCGGTCTGCCCGCTGCCGAGCAGCCTGATGCGGCGGTGCTGGAGACCGCCAGGCGTGCGCTGGCGGGGATGGCCGAGCTGGAAGCCGGGGCCATCGCCAACCCCGACGAGGGCCGGCAGGTGGGGCACTACTGGTTGCGCGATCCCCAGCTCGCGCCCACCGCCGAGCAGCGGGAGGCGATCTGCCGAGCCCGGAGCCAGGTTCTGGACTTCGCTGCCAGGGTGCGCTCGGGGGAGGTGGCGGCGCCCGGGGGCGGCTGCTTTCGCCACCTGCTGATGGTCGGCATCGGTGGCTCGGCTCTCGGCCCCCAGCTCGCAGCGACGGCTCTCGGTCGCGCCGGCGATCCGCTGGAGATGCACTTCCTGGACAACACCGACCCGGAGGGCTTCGAGCAGGTCTTCGCCCGCCTCGACGGGCACCTCGATCGGCTGCTCGCGGTGGTGGTGTCCAAATCCGGGGGCACCCCCGAGACCCGCAACGGCCTCGATGAGACGTGGCAACGGCTGGAGGCGGCGGGGCTGGAGCCTGGCC
>JALTMS010000482.1 GCA_027001345.1 Acidobacteriota bacterium
CGTTGACCGTGACGATCTCACCGGGGTCGGCGAAGCCATCGCCGTCACCGTCGTCGGTGACTTCGATCTGGCCGATGATCACATCAGCGATATCGAAGCTGGCGAATGTGGAGTCGACCAACGGATTATCGAGACAGCCGCAGTCGTCGTCAGAGAAGCGGGTCGGCTGGCCGGACTCGTGGGGGGTACGTCCGGGAGCGAGAGACGAAGCCACGGGGCAGTGCTCCGAGGCGTTGTCCACCGTCCCGTCGCCATCATCATCGAAACCAGCGATGCCCGGCTGGCCGTCGGGGCCGTAACGGTTGGCTCCGTTGGCGTCGTGGACACCGTCGTTCTGGTCGATGTAGCGAGCGGTGATCGACGGAGTGTCGAGACCGTTGAAAGCCAGGTACAGCAGGCCATCGCCGGGGTTGGCGGTGGCAGTGGTGGTCTTGATCGTGCCGACGAAGTGGTCGGCGCCCGGCTCGAGGCGATCGAGGCAGATCGTCTCTCCGGTGCGCTCGGCCTCGGAGAAGACGTTGATCTCGATCTCGAGGTCGGGGTCGCCGTCACAGTTGACCAGGTTGCCATCCGGCACCGGGTCGGTGACGCTGACGGAGACCTCGCCGTCGCCATCGAAGGTGTTGGCCGTTTCGCCCAGGGCGACGACGGCGCAGCGGCCTTCGAAGTTGAACGGTGAAGCGGTCGAGCAGTTGTCCTGCGCCTGGTCGATGGGATGGACTTCCTTCCACTCCACGACCATGTTGTCGACAGCCAGTCCGTAGGAGGCGACCGCGGGATCACCGCTGGCCTCGAAGACGGCGAAACCGACCTCCGCCTGCCAGGTGTCGCCGACGGGGAAGTAGAAGTCTTCGAGAGTGTTGAACTCGAACTTACCAGCGCCGCGTCCGCCGCGGGCGATACCATTGACCAGCTCGGGGCCCATCGGCCGCTCACTGTGGTACTTGTAGGTTCCGTCGCTGGCGGCGTTGGTGGCGAAGGCCGCGAAGACGCCTTCGTCGGTCTGACCGTCACCGCAGGTGTCGTCCCAGCCCGCGCCGGCATTCGCTGGCTTGAGCGGGGTTCCCGCAGCGTCGGTGTGCGGCACGCAGCGGTAGACCACGCCACCGGCGGGGTTACAGGCTGCATGGGAGAAGCAGGAGGCACCGGCGCGCGGGCCGCCGTCACAGGTGGTGCAGGGGCAACTGTCGCCAAGATCGTCGATCAGGCCGTTGCCATCGTCATCGACGCCGCACTCGCCGGGACAGCCGTCCGGACCGAGGTCGAAGTCGTTGTCGCAGTCGTCGTCGGTGGGGCGGGGCAGCGCTTCGACGTACTCAGCGGCGGTGAAATCGTCGCTGGGATCGGCGGGCGTGCCGTTGTCATCGACGAGGATGGAGTCGAGATCGTTGAAGTAGCAACCCCGGCGGCCGGTACGGTTACCGCCCTTGCTGGTGAAGTACTGGTTGCCGTAGTTGCTCGAAGCCGGATCATCGTCGGTCGGGCCGTAAAGGTGGGCACCGTCGAAGATGTTGAGCTGACCACCATTGATGGCGCCGGTGGCGTTGCCGAAGATTCCTCCGTTGATCAGCGTATCGCCGAGGAGGGTTTCGTTACCGGCCACGTCGAGGTCGAACTCCCAGGTCCAGAGCGTATCGTCGGCCTGATCCCACTGAGCGACCCAGGACCAGTCGGTGATCTGGGTGCGCCAGTCGAAGCCATCGGGATGGGAACCGAAGTGAACGGGGTGGATCTCCGGGGTACGAAGAAGCTCGAACCAGAGTTCCTTACCCTCGGTGCCTGCCTCGGCATCGTACTCTTCGCAGTTCGCCGGGTTCTCGTCCTGCTGTCCACGACAGGCGGCTCCCGTGTCGTGGGAAGAGTTCCAGTTGCCGATCGAGCCGGTATGCCAGATGCCGCCGGGGCCGGAGCCGCCGTCGTCATTGGCCATCCAGCCGCAGCCGCCGCCGGTGCCCCAGTTCTGATCGAGGACGAAGTTGCCGTTCTTGTCTTCGGCGCCCTGCATGACGCCGTCGAAGTTCTCGTCCTCACCCCAGTTGGTGATGAACTGACCACCGGTGATCTTCGACTGGGAGTTGACGCCCGTGCGGAAACCTTCGTCATCGACGTCGAAGGTCCAGGGACCGGAGAAGCCGGGGTTGCCGCAGGTGTAAGAGTTGCCACCTTCCTCGCAGTCCGGCGTACCGTTGTTGTCCTCGTCGCCAGCGGCGACCATGTTCTCGAAGTCGACGATCTCGCTCCGGCCTCTGCGGATGAAGTCGAGAGGATCGAAGGGGTTGCGAGCGACGGAAGTTTCCCACTTCTCGTCGTTGTTCAGGTCGTAGCGGACGTTGGTGCAGCCCGTCGGGCAGTCGGTGATGTAGAGGCGTTCCTCATCATCAGCCTGAGCCAGGACGGTGAAGGTGGTGCAGTCGGCGATCTGCTGGCCGGTTTTCTCACCTGCCAGACAGACATCGAGATCGACCATGTCGCGGCCCGGAGGCAATCCGGTCACGGCGAAGTTGAACCTCGAAAGCTGCTGGGTCTGCGCCGGCAGCAAGCCGAGCTTCTGCTGCTTGTCGTAGACCGTGACATAGGTCACCGGCGTGCAGTTGTCCTGAGTCGGGTTGTTGCGATGCTGACAGACATCGAGGCTGACGGTCGCATCGATCAGATCGACGAGATCGAGGTTGAAGAAGCTGACCGACAGCGAGAAGGTCTCGTTCTGGTCGAGGTAGTTGTCGTCATCGCAGCCGCCGACGAGCAGGAAGGGATAGTCGGGGCCGATCTGTCGGACGAGGCTGACGTCCATGTCCGGCTGGCAATCGACACGAGCATTGGAGACGCGCTCGGCCAGGCCACCGGAGTCGTCGGCGTAGGTGACTTCCAGGCGGTAGTTGTGATTCACGTTGAGCACGCCGTCGTTGTCGGTGGCGGTGCCATGAATCGTCAGGGGCAGCGGGGAGGACGTCTGGTACTTGAAGACGTCGGGATCCGGCTGCGTGAAGCTGAGGTTGGTCTCGGTATCGACGAGGTTGTCGAGGTCGTCGTAGGCCCGGACCGTGGTGCGGCTGCTGATGGTGCTCACCGAGCAGCTCGCGTTGTCGGGACAGGCGGGATCCGCCGCGTCATCGACCTCGGTCACGACCACGTTCTCGTCTCCGTTACAGGAGACCGGGTTGGTATCGAAGCGGACAGAGGAACCGGCCGCTACGGGACCGACGATGGCAATGCTGAAGGGCAGGTTGTTGGTGGTGCCATCGACGCGGAAGACTTCGACGGACCAGGTTCCGGCCTGCACGAGGGGCAGGTAAGGATTGCCGCCGGGAGTCTTGGGGTAATCGCTGAACTCGCCGGGGACGTAGACCGCCTCGGTGTTGTTCTCGGGGTCCTTCCAGTCGGAATAGTTGAAACCGGCA
>JALTMS010000483.1 GCA_027001345.1 Acidobacteriota bacterium
TGCCACGGCCCTTCGTCATCGTCGGCTTCTCCCTCGGTGGCGCGCTTGCCCTGGGCTATGCCGGGCACAGTGGTGCGGATTGCCTGGCGGACCGCATCGTGGCGGTCAATCCGCCGGTGGATGTCGGCGCCTGCGTGGATGCGGTGGATGCTCCCGGCAACAGCCTGTATCGCCGCTACTTCGTCCGCCGTCTGTGCCGCCTCGTGCGTCTGTCCCGGCGCTACATCGAGATTGCCGGACCGGAGGCATCACCTCGCCTGGTGCGGGGCCTGCGCCATTTCGACGAGCTGTTCACCGCTCCTTCCGGCGGCTTTGCCAACACCGAGGCGTACTACACCCAGGGCAGCGCCTGCCGGGTGATCGACCGCATCCGTCGGCCTGCACTGGTGCTCTCGGCCAAGGACGATCCTTTCATCCCCTACCGCATCTTCCTCGATTGTCACGGGCGTTCGGGGACTTCGGTCGAATACCTGCACCCCGAGTGCGGGGGACACGGGGGCTACTGGCAGTGGCGGCGCCCCCGCTTCTGGCTGCTCGAGGTGCTCCTGCGGCAACTGCGACTCGCGGCGAGGGGTCGCTGATCCGAGATAAGATAGGACTCCGGCACAGTGGCGTGGAGAGCGGAAAAGGAAACGGCATGGAAGAGCGTCTCGCCGAGGTCAGCTCGGGACCCGAGACCGGTACGCAGTGGCAGGGTCTCGATCAGCGCCAGATCTGGGGCAAGCCCCTGCCTGGCATCGAGCGCCGCTTCGATCGCTTTCTCTGCCGTTTCTTCCTTGCCTGTTTCCACTCTCGGCTGCTGGATGTCAGGGGGCTCGAGCACATCCATCCGGACAATGATCCGTTCATCGTCGTACTCAATCACAATCAGCGGGTGGAGGCGTTGCTGCTGCCGCTGCTGATGATCCACCAACGCAGCGGGCGGATGATCCACTTTCTCACCGACTGGATCTTCTACATCATCCCCATCGTCGGTTCCTACTACCGGCGCAGCCAGGCGATCATCGTCATGCGCAAGGAAGCGAAGGTGCGCATCTTCAACCGCCTCAAGCCGCTGCTCGCCCAGCCGGGCAGTGCCATGGAACGGGCGATGAAGGTGCTGGCCGATGGTCGCTCGGTGGGAATCTTCCCCGAGGGAACGATCAACCGCGATCCGAAGCGGCTGCTGCGGGGCAGCCCGTCGGCGGCGCGACTGTCCCTCGAGAGTGGAGCACGGGTGGTGCCGGTCGGATTGCGCTTCCCTCGTCATCGAGGTGACGGGCCGATCGGCGATCTCGAGCCCCTCGAGGTGATCATCGGTCCGCCGCTGACGCCGCCGGTCATCGATGGTCCCCGGGCCAGAGCCGCAGAGGTCCGTGGCTGGCACGCGCGGCTGATGGGAGAACTCAGCCGGCTTTCGGGCAAGCGCTGGCCCGAGTAGGCCTCGGCTCCTCGACGGAATCTGCCTGCCGCCTCGCCCCGTGCTCGACGGAAAGGTCGAGCCGGTCTGGCCTCTCGTCGAGGTCCTCACCACGGGCCTTCCTCGTAAGCTGCCATTTTGGAGGAAGTTGCCTGTTTTCGAGGGTGTGTTTCGTGGCTGGCACGAAAGCTGCTTCAAGTGGGGATGCACTGCCTGGGGACCTGCAACGGGCCGCTCCCTCGCCCGGCGGTGTGCGAGGGCGGCGATTGGAGAGCAAGCCATGAGCAACGCAAAGCAGGATCAATCGAACCCTTCGAACGGAAAACCGCGGCATCTGCTGCTGGCCTTCGTGGTGCTGGCACTCGTCGTGGTGGTGATCGCTCCGGTCTGGGCCCAGGCCGGCTCCGCGACCGAGCGGGTCGAGGGCCGCGTGCTGCAGATTCGCCATGGTGCCGACGGCAGCGGCCAGCTTCCGGGCACCATGGATCGCGTGATGCTGCAAACCCGGGATCGGCAGCGGCTGGAGATCACGGTCCCCGCCGGCAGCCTCGGTGAGCAGGTGATGGTCGGTGACCGGGTCCGGGCGATGGTCCACACCATCGATGGTCAGGGGACGGCCCTGGCGGCGCAGTCGATGCAGGTACGTCGTACCGGCCAGACCCTGCATTTCGGTGGCCCGGAAATGTCGGCTGCCGCTGAGGGCATGCCGGGTGCGATGGGCGGCACCCACGCCGGGAACTGTGCCCAGGATCCGGCTTCGTGCAGCGGTGGCGCCATGGGCCAGGGGGCCCACGACGCGATGGGTGCGATGGGCGGTGGCGCTCATCAGGGCGGTGCTTCCCATGGTGGCATGGGCAGCGGTGGCGCCGGCGGTGGCATGGGTGCCGGTCATGGTGGCGCCGGTGGTGGTATGGGCGCCGGTCACGGTGGCGCCGGCGGTGGATGCCCCGGGCGTTGATCGACAGCGGGAATCCGGCGCTGCAAAAGGTAGGATGGGGCTGATGCCGAGGCCCCATCCTTTCGTTTCCGCCGCTCTTCTCCTCGCCGCTGCGGCGGGGCTGGTGGGGTGGGCCCTGGTGGAGGCCCAGCGGCAGCGCCAGGAGGTCGGTCAGGCCCTGGCGGGCCAGGCCACGCTGCTGGCGACCACCCTCGGCCCCGGCCTGGAAGCTGCCGACGCTGCGATGCACGAGGTCGACCAGCAGATCTCCGCTCGAATGCTCGACAATGCCCGCCTGCTGGCCCGGCTGGCGGAGAGCGGCAATCTCGACGCTGCGCTGCTGGCCGAGCAGGTGGAGGCCGCCGGACTCGACAGCGCCGTGTGGATCGGGCGCGACGGCAGGCCACGGGCGGCCGCGGGGGCCCCGGTGGAGCCAGAGGCGACCGAGGCCCTCGCGCCGCTGATCGCCGGCGAGGTCGATGAGATGGTTTTCGGCGCCGCCGTGCAGGCGGGCGTCGAACACCTGGGGGCCGCCGCCGCCGGCACCCGGGGCGTGGTGTTCGTTCGCGTACACGGGGAGTCGGCCCGTACCCTCGTCCGTCGCCTGGGCGTCGAACGCCTGCTGGCGCAACTCGTCGCCGAGCCCGGGGTGCTCTATCTCGAGTACCGTGTCGAAGGCGCCGAGCCCCTGGTGGCGGGGGCGGCCTGGGATGGGGGGGTGATCCCGGAAGATCCACCTCCCGCGGGCCGTGGGCTACGCATGGTCCGTGGGCGCGAGGTCTTCGAGGTTGACGCACCCCTGGATCTGATTGCCGGCGAGCAGGGGCATCTGCGGGTGGGTCTCGACGGCGCGCGTGTCCAGCGTGCGGCGACAGCGGCGGCTCGCCGGACCGCCCTGGTGGCCCTGGCCCTGGTGATGTTCGCTCTGGCCGCGGCGGGACTGGTCTACGTCAGCCGGGTGCGGGCCCTCGAGCGAGCGGATGCAGCCCGGCGGCTGGCCGAGGCGGAGCTGGCGCGTCGGCGTTCCGAGCGGCTGGCCGCCGCCGGCGCCCTGACC
>JALTMS010000484.1 GCA_027001345.1 Acidobacteriota bacterium
ACGCTGCCGAAGCTGCCGGAGACGGCTCTTGAGCCGCACCGTCGCCATCGTGCAGGCCCGGATGGGCTCGACCCGCCTGCCCGGCAAGGCCCTCGTGCCGATCGAGGGGCGGCCGATGATCGCCCGGGTGCTCGAGCGCCTGGCCCGCTGCCGGCTCCTCGATGCCCTGGTCGTCGCCATCCCCGACACTCCGGACAACGAGCCCCTGGCCGCCGCCGCCGAGCAGGCCGGGGCCCAGGTCTGCCGAGGTAGCGAAGAGGACGTTCTCGGCCGCTACCTGCGGGCGGCCGAGCAGAGTGACGCCGACCCCATCGTACGCATCACCAGCGACTGCCCGCTGATCGACCCGGAGTTGGTGGACCGCACCATCGAGGCTTTCCTCGACCGGCAGCCCAGCGCCGATCTGGTCTGCAACACCCGCCCCCGCCGCTGGCCGCGGGGGCTGGATACCGAGGTGGTTGCCCGCCGGGCTCTCGAGCATGCCGCCACCGCGTGCACCGACCCCACCCTGCGCGAGCACGTCACCGCTCCCCTCTATGCCGCCCCCGAGCACTACGCCATCAGCGGTCTGGACAGCGAGGAGGATCACTCCCACCTGCGCTGGACCGTGGACACCGCCGAGGACCTGGCCTTCGTCCGGGAGGTCTACGCCGCCCTGGACCCGCCTTCGGGCACGCCCTTCGGCTGGCGAGCAGTGTTGGAACTCCTCGAGCGCCGCCCGGAGCTGCTGCGCATCAACGCCCATGTCCGCCAGAAGGAAACCCGCTCATGAACGCCCCGGTGGTGCTGCGCTGCGATGCGGGAGAGCAGATCGGTGCGGGGCACCTGGTGCGCTCCCTGGCCCTGGGCGAAGGACTGGTACGCTGCGGTGCCCGGGCCCTGCTGCTCACCCCTCCTCTGCCGGAGGCCTGGCGGCAAATGGTCGCCGATCGCGGTGTGGAGCTGGTCGAAGCCCAGGGCCTGGCCCCCGGCCAGATCAGCGCCGAACTCCTCACCGAGGCCGCCGGCACCCCACCCCGGGCACTGGTCCTCGACGGCTATGCCTTCGGCGCCGAGGCCCTCGAGGCGGTGGCCGGCATGGCAGCTCTGGTGACGATGATCTGCGACCACGGTGAGGACCTGGGCGCCGACGCGGTGATCGACCCCAACCTCTCCGCCGATCCCGATCGCTATTCCCGCACTCCCCTGCGCCTGATCGGCCCACGCTACGCCCTGTTGCGGGAGGAATTCCGGCAGCCCGGCCCGCGGCCCGCGGCTACCGGCCGCCCGCGGGTACTGGTCTGCCTGGGCGGCTCGGCCACCGCCACCCTGGTCCCACGCCTGGCCCGAGCCCTGGCTGCCAGCGGTGCGCCGATCGAGGTGCGGGTGATCGGCAACCCCCACGATCGCGTGGGCCCCGAGGAGCTGCCCTCGGCCGACGAGATGGAAATACACTGGCTCCCGCCCCGTCCCAGCCTGGTGGACGAGCTACTCGCCGCCGACCTGGCCCTGCTGGCGGCGGGAGGAGTGCGCTTCGAGGCTGCCCGCTGCGGCTGCCCGATGGTGCTGGGCATCCTGGCCGATAACCAGGTGGCCGATGCTCGGGCCTTCGCCCGCTGCGGCGCCGCGGTGCTCGCCGGCTGGTGGGAGCAGGTCGATCCCCGAGCCCTGGGTCGGGAGATCCGCACCCTGCTCGACGATCCCGGCAAGAGGAAAACCCTCGCCCAGCGCGCCGCGGAGATCGCCGACGGCCACGGCGCCGAACGCGCCGCTCGCGCGCTGCTCACCGCAGCCCGGCAGCAGGAGACCTGCCCATGAAGACCCTCGACGTGGCCGGCCGGAAGATCGGACCCGGCCACCCCTGCTTCATCGTCGCCGAGGCCGGCTCGAACCACAACGGCAGCCTCGCCCAGGCCCACGCCCTGATCGATGCCGCCGCCGATGCCCGGGCCGACGCGGTGAAGTTCCAGCTCTTCACCGCCGCACGGCTCTATCCGCGAGCTGCGGGACGCAGCGAGTACCTGGGCCTGCCCCGCTCGATTTACGAGATCATCGAAGAAATGGAATTGCCTCCCGAGTGGCTCGGCGAGCTGGCGGCCCACGCCCGGGAAAAGGGCCTGGTCTTCTTCGGAGCGGTCTTCGACGAGGGAGCTGCGGATCTGCTGGACGAACACGTGGAGCTGTTCAAGATCGCCTCCTACGAGATGACCCACCTGCCCCTGCTGCGTCACGTGGCCGCCAAGGGCAAGCCCGTGATCCTCTCCACGGGCACCGCGCATCTCGACGAGGTCCAGCGCTCGGTGCAGGCCTTCCTGGCCACCGGCAACGCCGAGCTGGCCCTGCTCCAGTGCACGGCCCGCTACCCCACCCCGATCGAGGATCTCAATGTCCGTGCTCTGGTCACCCTGCGCGAGGCCTTCGACCTGCCCACGGGGCTGTCCGACCACAGCCGCGACCCGGTGCTCGGCCCGATGACGGCCGTGGCCCTCGGCGCGGCGATCATCGAAAAACACTTCACCCTCTCCAATCGCCTGCCCGGCCCCGACCATGCCTTCGCCGTCGAGCCCGACGAGCTGGCCCTGCTGGTCCGTCGGGTGCGCGAAGTGGAGGCCGCTCTGGGCGACGGCCGCAAGGAGGTGCTGGAAGTCGAGCAGGAACTGCGCTCCTTCAGCCGGCGCTATCTGTTCACCACCCGGCCGGTGCGCGCCGGCGAGCCCTTCACCCGAGACAACGTGGCCGCCCTGCGCAGGGGCGTGCTGGACGCCGGCCTCGAGCCGGAGCATTTCGAGCGCGTGCTCAGCGCCCGCGCCACCCGGGACCTGCCCGCCGAGTCACCCATCACGGAGGAAGACCTGGCGTGAGCGATCCGGCCGCCCAGCCCCCCTGGCGCTGCCTCTTTCTCGGCTATCTCTGGCGGGTGGCGGAGGTGCTCGCCCTTCACCCGCGCACCGAGTTGATCGCCGCCGGCATCGAGCCCCAGCGGCCGCGCACGGCGTCCATGAAACAGGCCTGCGAGCGCCTGGGCATCAGCACCTGGGATGCCCGCGGCATCAGAACTTCGAAAAAGCTGCGCGCCTGGCTGGACGGAGGGGTGGACCTGGTGGTGGTGGGCGCCTTCGGACAGATCCTCCCCCGCTGGATCCTCGACGCGCCCCGCTTCGGCGTGCTCAACGTCCACGGCTCGTGGCTTCCCGAATACCGCGGCGGCTGCCCCCTCGAAGAGCAGATTCTCGATGGCTGCAAGCAAGCCGGTGCCAGCCTGCACTGGATGAGCGAGGAGGTGGACGCCGGCCCCATCGTCGCTCGCCGGCGCTTTGCCATCGGCGATCACGACTCCTACGAGCAGGTCTACCAGCGCTTCCATCGCACCGCAGCCGACCTGCTCGTAGGAGTCGTGA
>JALTMS010000485.1 GCA_027001345.1 Acidobacteriota bacterium
GCTTGCGGGTGTAGGGGCCACCATCACCCTGGTAGGCGCTACGGTGCGGGTGTCCCGGACGCTTGTGCATCACAGGATCGACGATCGCCTGTAGAGCACCAATGTTGCCGGCGGCATCCCTGCCTCGTACGTAGAATGTGCGTAGCGTCGCCTCCAGGTCGGTGCCTGGCGCTGCTGAGCCCGGATCACCACCAGCTCTGCGAGCAGCGATCTGGATCTCCTTGCCGGTCTGCGGGTTGCGCCCCGTGCGTGCCGCGCGCTTGGCGGCACTGAACGACCCAAGACCGACGAGCGCGACAGCGTTGCCTTTCTTCGTCGCCGTACTCGCGGGACGATCAGGCCCCCTGCGAACCGGCGGCCATGAACCCGGCTTGGCAATGATGTAGTCGAGAGCACGCTTGGCGTCGGCCTTGCTGATGGTGCCCGCCAGCACGGCACCGAGGCCGTCGGAAACCGTGCTCGAAGCGTCCGGGCCAGCGAAAAGGTCCTCTTCGGTGACGACATCGCCGTCGTCGTCCGGATCCAGACCACGTTCCAGGGGATTGCCCACCCCCCCAACGACCATCGGAGCCCTCAGGGCCGTACTCTCGAAGGCCAGCAGTCCCCGGGGGTCGATCAGATCGGCGATGTGGGAGAGGCGGTCTCTGGGAAAAGCCCACCAGCCGAGACCGGGGGCGCCGCCCCGTCGGCCCCTGCCCGAGTCTTCCACGCCGTCCTGCAGGCCGCCCTCACCCACGGCGCCCGCGGGAGCGCGCCGACCGGAGTCGCAGTAGCCGTCCTTGTCGTCGTCACATCTCTCGTCGTTGCTCAGAGCGCGCCCCTGGTTGGGGTCGTAGAGTGCACCGGCCCGCAGGTAGGCACCACCCCAGTCGTCGTTGCGGGTCGCCGCCCGGGTACCGAGTTCGTGAAGGTAGGCGCGAGCACCGAGAAGCTCGGTGAGCTGGAAATCGCTGCGTACGATGGGCACACCCACCGCATCGACCTTGATGCTGTTGTCCGCCCCGCGGAACAGGGGCACACCCTGGGTCCCGTAGCTGACGCGCTCGAGTACCGAGCCGGAAGCGCTGGCCAGAGCCGTCACGCTTCCCGAGGCGTTGGGCAGCATGTGCTCGGCCGGGGACCCCGCAGCGAAGTCACGAATCTGCCACAGCAGACCTGTCGAGGGGGTCACACCCACCTGGCGCAGGAGTCGGTCCGTATCGTCCCGCTCCTCGAGGGGCTGCTGGTCGAGGTAGTAGAGCAGGTGGTGTTCATCGGCGGTGCCACCGCTTCCCTTCAGCACTCGGTGGATCTGCCGGTTGCGACCATCGTAGCGATAGCGTGCCACGACCGAGCTGTCGGAGACCCGCAGTAAACGCACCAGCCGACCGAAGGCGTCGTAGCGAATCTCCACTTCGCCGGTGATGGTCTGCCGCCCGTTTTCGTCGTGGGCGAAGTTGCGCCCATCGGCATCGGGAGTGCTCAGATCATCGTGGAAATCATCCGGCACCCGATCGTCGCTGGCCTTGCCACAGCACTGCAGCTCGTCGTAGCGCTCGAGGTTGTTGGGCGTCGCCCCGTAGCTGCGCGCGTTGCGCACCAACTCCGGAGCATTGCCCACCGCGTCGAGGGTCCAGGACAGATCGTCGTCCGGAGTGCCGGAGGGCGTCAGGGCGGCATCGAACAGCGCCTCGACAGCGGAGACCACCCGCCCGGCGGAGTCCCGGGAGAGCCGCACGCCACGGGTGAGGTCCACAGTGGCGTCGTGGATCCGCAACTCGGAAGTCACCCTTCCCGCCCCGTCGTAGCCATAGCGGAAGCCCGCGATCAGGCTGCCGCCGGAATTGTGCCTCACCTCGGCCACTCGTCCGGTGGCGTCGAAGCTGACGCTCGTCTCGATGCCACTGCCGGAACTCACGGAGGCCACCCGATCCATGCCCAGGTAGCGCAAGCTCACCGTGCCACCGGAGCTGCCGCCGTCGCTGACAGTCGTCAGACGCCCGGCGGCATCGTAGGAATAGTCGATACTCCGGCCCGAAGGGTACGTCACAGAGCTGACCTGACCGTCGGCCACATAGGCCAGGTCGACGGCCCGGAAGGCGGTGCTGAACGGCAGGCGTTGTTCTTCCTCGACCAGCCTGCCGAGCAGGTCGTAGTAGCGCAGCGAGTCGCCGTCGTCGTCGGGGTCGAGGGCATTGTTGTTGTCGAAGGCGCGGGAAACCTGCCCCATGCCGTTGTACTCGAAGAGTTGCTGGGTCGTACCTTCGATGCGCGGAGCCGGCGCGATGTCCACTCGGGTCAGGCGATGCTCGGCGTCGTAGGCATAATCGAAGACACTCCCCGTCCGATCGGTCAGGCGTGTCAGACGTCCAGCCGGATCGTAGGCTCGGCTGACGGTGGTCTCACCCGGCCAGGTCTCCGTGACCACCCGATCGAGGTTGTCGTAGCCGTAGCTGACCACGTTTCCTCTGGGGTTGGTCAATGTGGTCAGACGGGAGTTGTCGTCCCAGGTCCACGAAGTGACGATCTCGCCGGAGCTGTTGTAGGGGTTGCTCGCATCGGGGACCGGGGAGGTCGTCCCGTCGCCCTGGCCGGAAGCGGTGAGAATCCGACGCGTGCTGAGCCGCCGCGACATTCCGTCGTAGGTCACTTCGGTGATGTTGCCGTGGGCGTTGACCGCTACCGACTCGCCGGCATGGGCCGGAGAACGGCGCTGCACCGTGCCTCCCGGAGGACCGAGGGGATCGCTGCTGTAGATCACGTCGAAGAAGCTGTCGTAGCCCCAGCGCCAGGCGTTGCCCGCGTTGTCCACCCGCAACGTGAGCCTCCCCACCGCGTCGTAGAAGAAGGTCGTCAAGAGGCTACTCGACGGCCCGCCCGCGGAGTGCAGATCGACGGTCTCGGCCTCGGCCAGGTTGCCGCCGTCGTCCCAGGTCAGCTCCACCGTGCTGCCCTCGGGCAGTTCCACGCGGGACAGACGCCCCTGACCGTTCCAGCTCCAGGCGGTGGTGGCCCCGTGATCATCTCTGAGGAAGGTTCGCCTGCCGGCGGCATCGTACTCGAAGATCGTGTTGACCAGGCCGTCTCCCGGCAACAGGCCGCCTTCTGTCAGGCTGGCCGGACGCTGGGGCGTGGAGCCGGCGGGCATGCCCAGCACCCGATCCACCCGCACCACGCGACCGAGTTCGTCATGAAGGTACCGCACGTCCCGGAGCAGGGTATTGCGGCTCCCCGAACGGTCGGTGGGACTCGCGCCGCCGACCGTACCCCGCACCTGCACCTGCACCAGATTGTCGATGGGATCGTGGAAGTAGTCGGTCACGCCACCGACGCCATCGGTGCGGCGGACCCGGCGTCCGAGGCCGTCGTAGGCGAAGTCGACCACGCTGCCCACCGGATCATCCACCCGGAGCAGGGCTCCGTCGTCATCGTAGGTGTAGGCCCATGTGGCGGGGGTACCGCCGAAGGGTCCGGCAGCGCCCACAGTGCGCTCGGTGAGCAGGCCGCGAGCATCGTAGACACCCTGCACCTCGTTGCCTTCCGGAGCGATGACGCGGACCACGTTGCCGTCGCCATCGTAGCGGAAGCTGCCTCTGACGGTCAGCGTGCCGGAAACCTCCACGCCGTAGCTCAGAGGTCGATCGAGCACGTCGTAGGTCCAGCTCGACTCCGCCCAGCCGCCCACGCTGCGGGTGTCGCCTCGATCTTCCCGCAACAGGCGCGACAAGTTGTCGTTGGCGTCGTACTCGTAACGGGTCTTGTACGACAGGGGGCTCAAACCGCTTTCACCGACTCCCGTGGCCTTGTCGCCGTCGGGGCCGGACTTGTCCGCGGTGGCCGCGGCAGTACGCTGCTCGACGAGCTGGTCGAGGGCGTTGTAGACCCGCACGTGACGCACACCCCGGGCATCGATCAGGTCCGTGGGATGACCGAGCCGATCATAGCTCAGGCGCAGGACCGACAGCGTGCCATCCCGCCGCTCGGCCAGGTAGCCTCCGGTCGAGCCGTCGAGGCTCCGGCCGTCGGCAGGCGGCGGCGTGCTCGCCCCGTCTCCGTCGGGATCGCTTTCCGGGTGGTAGGAAAAGGTGCTCTCCACCCCTGCTGGATCGACCACGCCGATGAGCTGCCCAAAGTCATTGTGGCGCCAGAGGGTGACGACTTCCTGCTGGTTGTCACCCTCCACTCCCGCCTGGCGGCTGGCGGGATCGAGACGCACAGTGGGATCGTCCCGACGCACCCGGGCGCCAGCGCTCTGGTCCACGCGCCCGTCACCATTGAGGTCACCGAGGTTCAGCTCGGCGGTGGTCAGATCGATACCCCATTCGGCAGCGTAGGCATTGACGCCGTTGAGATCGGGGTCCCCCTCCTGGTAGTCGTAGCTCCACGTGGTCGTGTAGCGAGCAGCCGACCACTCGCCCCCATTGGGCGGGGTGTAGCCGGCCTCGTTGCCCCGTGGGTCGACCATCGTGCGGAGCTGGTTGTACAGCGGCTCGTAGGTGTAGGTGGTTACCAGATCGCTCTGTGGGCCGCCCCGCCCGTCTCCCCGCACGGGATCGGCAACCCGCCGAACCTCGAGCAGATTCCCCTGGCGATAACGATCCGCCCCCGTCTCGTCGTAGGTCAGGCGCACCGAAGCGCCTCCCGGCAGGTCAGCCTGAGCCAGCAATCCGTCGGCGTTGTAGCGCAACTCCGTACTCAGATCGCCGGTCGCCTGCTGAACCACGTGGGTCAGCTCGTGGCCCCGTGCATTGAGCCGATGTTCGAAGGTGTGCCCCTCGGGATCGGTGACCAAGGTCTGCCGCCGTTCGAGATCGAGCAGCCCCGGATCGGCCCCTGGATTGAGAGCCTGATAGCTGAAGCTCACCGTGCCTCCCGCGGGCACTCCGGCCGCTCCCGTGCCGCCCACGTCCTGCTGCAACACCCGGTCGAAGCTCAGCGCACCGGTGGCCTCGTCGTCGGGCTGGCTGGAGTAAGTGTTGGTCAGCCAGACTTGCCCGCGGGGATCGGTGATGGTCAGCAGATTGTGATTGAGCCGGGCATCGCTCGCGCCCGACGAGTAGCTGTAGGTGACGGTCTTGCCCGAAGGGAAATCGTTGCCGTGGGGCGTACCGGTGACCACCGGCGAGCGCACCGAGGACAGATTGCCGTCGGCGTCGTAAGCGAAGACCACCTCGCGGCCGGTGGGGTCGCTGACGCGAATCACCCGGCCGTCGGCGTCGTAGCCGTAGTCGATGGCGCGACCGAGGGTATCGACCACCGTGGTCAGCAGACCCTGGTGATCGTAGAGGTAGCGAATCGTGCTCCCGTGAGCATCTTCCCGGGTTACCAGTGCGCCGGCCACCGACGATCCGTCGAGGGGGTTGAAGGTGCGCAGCAGACCGTCGGGATCTCGCAGGGCGTAACTCCCGTCGGACTTCGAACGCAGCACGGCGAATTGCCCCTCGGGAGAGGCGAAGCCCGTCGCGCCGCGGGTGAAGGTCTCGCAACGACCGTCGCCGGTGCAATGATCTACGTTGCCACCCGTGCCGGCGCGCAGATGCTCGGCGTCGGAGAAGAACCAGCCATGCCCCAGCGGACCATTCCACGCCACCTGGCTACGGTAGGTGCGCGACAGGTGCCAGTTCAGCCCTCGGCCGACGATTTCCAGGTCCGTGTGGTGGGTGATGAACTCTCCCGTGGCAGCAATCACGCCGGCCTGAGTTTTCTTGGCCGAAGGATCCCAGCCGCGCACCACGACCTTGCCGTTCCGCGCAGCGAGAAAACCGCTCTCCACACCGTCGAAGTCGGTGCCGTTGGGCTGGGGGGCGAAGATGCGCCCGTTGGGAACGCAAGGCCCGGCCACCTCCCGGGGGGCGCCCGACGAGTCGCTGCCCACGGAGCCCTCGCCGCTTTCGTCCATCGCCGCGACCAGGTAGGTGAAGGCCCGGCCCGCCACCGGTCGATCCGGAACGGTGACCTCGGTGCCCGTCACCGAACCCTGGCTGCACTCCCCCGCACTCGAGGCGAGGTCGGCGACCTGCCCGCGGTAGACGTGGTAGCCGACCGCCACCGTCACCGGATCCCAGGCCAGGGTCTGCCGGTCGGGGAGCCGGAGGCTCTCAACCTCCGGGGGAACCGCCCGGGCGAGAGCACCACCGGCAAGGAACACGACGGCCAGGGCCGCCCCGGAGATGACCCGTGTCGGTAAAGTGCGAACGAATTCGAGTACTGAAGGTAGGGTTCGGACTATCACGGCATGGCTCCCGGTCGCCGACGACCGCACCGCGCCACCGCGCCGCAGGACGATCCATCGCTAGGATTGACTCAGACACGCGAGCTGCGACGTTTCACACCCGCCACGAAAAACCCCGCGCGCTAACGGGTAAGATACGGCGAGTAAAGCCAAAACCAAGGGGGATGACCGATTCTGAGGGACAGTCGTCCCCTTCGGACCACCAATCGGAAGCACAGCCTTTGACCAGGAACGGCTGTGCCCTTGCCCTGGCTGCTGCCGTGCCCTACTCGAAGGCGGAGTGTCCCGTGATGCGCTGGCCGAGGATCAGGGTGTGGATGTCGTCGGTTCCCTCGTAGGTGTAGACCGACTCCACGTTGGCCATGTGCCGGGCGATGGGGTACTCGTGCATGATCCCGTTGGCGCCGTAGATCTCCCGGGCCACCATCGCCGCCTTTCGGGCCAACCGGCAACCCTCCCGCTTGGCCAGCGAGATGTGGGCGAAGTCGGCCTTGCCCTCCTCGAGCAGGCGGGCGATGCGCAGGTTGAGGGCCTGGCACTTGGTGATCTCCGCCAGCATGTCGGCGAATTTGGCCTGCTGGAGCTGGTGAGCGGCGATGGGCTTGCCGAAGACCATCCGCTCGCCGGCATAGGCCAGGGCCTCCTCGTAGCAGGCCGCAGCCAGGCCCACGGTACCCCAGGCGATGCCGAACCGGGCCGAACTCAGGCAAGACAGGGGGCTCTTGAGTCCACCGCTCTTTGGTAGCAGAGCGTCTTCGCCCACCTCGCAATCGTCGAAATAGAGTTCGGAGGTCACCGAGGCGCGCAAGGAGGCCTTGCCGGTCTGCTTGCGGGTCTGATAGCCGGGTGTGCCCTTTTCGACCAGGAATCCGCGAATGCCCTCGTCGGTACGCGCCCAGACCACCGCCACATCGGCGATCGAGCCGTTGGTGATCCACATTTTTGCGCCGTTCAGACGCCAGCCCGCATCCGTGCGCTCCGCACGGGTGATCATCCGCCCGGGATCCGAGCCGTAGTCCGGCTCGGTCAGGCCGAAGCAGCCGATCGCCTCACCGGCGGCCAGCCGCGGCAGCCACTTCTGCTTCTGCTCCTCGGAACCGTAGGTATGGATCGGGAACATCACCAGAGAGGTCTGCACCGAAACGAAGGAGCGCACGCCGCTGTCACCTCGCTCGAGTTCCTGGCAGATCAGCCCGTAGGCCGTGCGGCTCGCCCCTGCACAACCATAGCCCTCGAGATAGGAGCCGAACAGGCCCATCTCGGCCATCTGGGGGACGAGTTCCATCGGGAAGCGATCTTCCTGATAGGCCTCCCCGATGATCGGCAGCACCTTGTCATTGACGAAAGCCCGCACGCTGTCGCGGATCATCTGCTCTTCTTCGCTGTAGGTCGCCCCCAGGTCGAGGAAATCCACACCGCGGGAGCGGCTTCCGGTGGCCGGGATACCCATCAACTTTCCCCTTCCTGAGTGACGTCCCTTTCGAGTACCAGCCGCGGCACGGGGTGGAAACCCGCCTTGCCGAAGAAGGCCAGCAGATCCAGCTCGTCCCAGGCCAGCTCGGTGCGCAGGGTGGCGATCCGCAGGCCGCGCAAGTTTTGCAGCAACTGGGCCAGCATCGCGGTGGCGATGCCCCGGCGCCCGAAGTTCTGGTCCACCAGCACCGTGTCGAGAATCGCCACCGGCTCGGGCTGACCGAACTCCCCGTACTGCACCGAGCCCATCAACGCACCGACGAGAACACCATCGACCTCCGCGCCGAGAGAAATCCTCACGTCGGACTCCTCGAGCGCCCGGTGCAGCTTGCCCTCGTACCAGGCCTGCCGATTGCGCCCACTGGCCGCCTGATCCATCTTCACCAGCCGCGGCAGGTCATCGCTACGCAGGAAGCGAATCAGGTACTCGTCGTTTTCCCGATTTTCCTTCACGCGGTCCATGCCACCTCTCCTCCACCGATCTTGCGGTGCCGGAACGCGCCCCACAGGGCAGCCCCCAGGGCGCCGGCGAAGATACCCAGCCGATGGGTCGTGACTTCCAGCTTTCGGCCGCTCTTGGCCGCCGCCTTGTCCAGTTCGTCCCGCAGGGCCCCGAGCAGCCCCTCGTCGGAGGACAGCCCGCCGCTGACGAACACCGCCCCGTCGAAATCCAACGAGCGCAGCAACCGGGCGAAGCGTCCGGCCATACTCTCATGAATGCCGCGCAGGATGTCTTCGGTGGGTATGCCGCGGGAGACCATGTTGATCACGTCGGTCTCGGCCAGCACCGCGCAGATCGAGCTGACCTTCTCGGGAGCCTTCGCTTCGAGGGAGAGCGCACCGACCTCTGCCTGGGAGACTCCCAGGTAGCGGGCGATGTTCTCCAGGAACTGCCCCGACCCCGATGCGCACTGGCTGGTCATCTTGTAGCCGAGCACCTTGCCCCGGTGATCCATCGCCACCGCCCGCGAGTGCAGAGCGCCAACGTCGAGCACCGCCCGAGCCCGGGGTTCGAGGTAGAGCGCCCCCCGTGCGTGGGTCGTCATCCCGTAGAAGTGGCCGGTGGCGAAGGGAATGTCCTCCCCCTCGCCGGTGGTGGCCACGTAGTGTACGCGCTCGACACCGGCCTCGGCGATTGCCGTGGTCCACACCTCGTCCACTACCTGGGCGACTTCCCGGCGCCGGATGCGCGCGGAGACCTTGGCCAGGATTTGGCTCTCGCCTTGCTCGGGGCAACGCATGATCACGCCCTTGACAGCGCCGCTGCCAACATCGATCCCTGCCGTAGTGCACATCAGTTCACCATCCTGTGAGCAAAGAGAGCGGCGCCCAGCGCGCCGGTGTAGATGCTGTCCGGGGAGATGTTGAGGGTTTTCTCGCCGTAATTCTCGTGCACCAGGTCACGCAGAGCCGTGACTGCGGCCCGATTGTTGGCCACCCCACCGGTGAAGGTGAACTCGTCGTCCACCCCGCCGGAGCGCGCCAGCAGGCTCATCGCCCGGAGGATGATCGCCCGATGCAGGCCGGCGAGGATGTCCTCGCGCTTCTCGCCCAGGCTCAGCCGCTCACGCAATTCGGCACCGGCGAAAACCGTGCAGGTGGAATTGATCTTCACGCAGCGGGTGGACTTCTCGGCCATCGGCCCCAGCTCGTGCAGGCCGATATTCATCTCGTCGGCAATGTAACCGAGGTAGCGTCCACAACCGGCTGCACAGCGGT
The DNA here is from genome assembly GCA_027001345.1 of Acidobacteriota bacterium. Lineage (GTDB taxonomy): Bacteria > Acidobacteriota > Polarisedimenticolia > J045 > J045 > JALTMS01. The sequence continues at coordinate 9,404 of JALTMS010000485.1, forward strand.
CGTTCATCTGGAAACTGGTGACGATGCCCTGGTCATCGACCTGAATCGCCTTGGTATCCTGCCCGCCGATGTCGAGCACCGTGCGGGTGCCGGGGAACATGGCGTGGGCGCCCAAGCCGTGGCAGAGGATCTCCGAGCGAATCTGTTCCTTGGGAAACGGCAGCCGCGCCCGACCGTAGCCGGTTCCCACGCTGGCCACCTCGTCGATCTGCGTCGAGGCCGCCACATCCACTGCCCGTTCCAGGGTCTCCCGCTTGCCGACACGACCGAGCGCCGAGCGGATGTGGGCCTCGAAGCTCAGCTCGAGGGGCTCGTTTTCGACACGGATGATGCACTTGTCGTAGAGCCCGACGAGAATGTCGAAGCTCACGCCGCCGGGCTCGCCGATCTCCTCGGCGATGCGCGTGTAGGCCGAACCGGCGGCGTCACGAAAGAAGGCCGAGCGCCGGGGCGGGTTGAGTTCCTTGAATCGCTGCTCTTCTTCCTTCTCGATGCGCTCGAAGATGATGTCCACCTTCTGCTCGGTGGGTCCCGCCAGCTCGCCGAGGCGACCGGAGTGCAGCTCTTCGAGCACCAGCTCCCGCAGGCGACGGAGCTGATGCAGGCGCTGCTCGAGGCGAAAGGCGCGGAGCAACCGCTCGATCAAGGTCGACTTGACCTGGTCCTCCTCCGCGGTGCGGGAGAGCAGATCGAAGCGGGCGCTGGTGTAAGCCTCCGAGCGCGCCACCGCGGCGGCCAGATCATAATTGGATCGCGAGTTGGTGATGCCCCGGCCGAGAATGCCTCCCGACTCGTCGAGGATCACCGCCTTGGTGGTGGTGGAGCCCAGGTCGATGCCGATCACGCACTTCATGCCGTCATCCCCGCGCGCCTCGCGTCGATCATCTGCAGGTAGCTTTCGAGGCGGTTCTTGATGTTGGCGGCGGAGAAGTAGCGCGGATCCACCAGATCCGACTCGATGAAGGCCCCAGGAATCCCGGTGCGCTTCTCCACCTCCCGCAGCATCATCAACTGGCCCGCAGAAAAGGAGTTGCAGGACTTGACCGAGTTGATCACGAAGCCATCGGCCTCGTACTCCTCGAGGTAGTCGCACATCATGTCGATCCGTCCGGGCAGGTTGATGTTGGTGTAGCAGCCGGCACAGTAGTCGGCCTGGGTGCCCAGCGGATCGTTGGGATCGTGGCGGAAGCCGAAGTCATAGGTGCCGCCCACCTTGGTGTAGGTCGAGGCCACCACCACAGCCCCCTCCTCGGCGAACATCTTCCAGAACTCCCGGAAGCTGGTCCAGTTGGGCGGTCCTTCCACGACCAGCCGGTATTTTTCGTTCTCCAGCGGGCCGTCGGGAGTCACCGGACCGAGACCTGCCGCGACCCGCGCCTCCACCTCCTGGCGCAGAGCCTTGTAGTACTCGGCTCCTTCGGGAGTACCACGGAAGGCGCTGAAGATCGGTCCCACGTAGTACACCGCGCCGAAGTAGGCGTCGATGGGGCTGGGGCGATTCTTCGCCGCCTGGAGCACGGCCACCAGGTCCTCTTCGGCCTGGGCGGCGTGGACCAGGTGCTCGCGCAGGCGGTCCTCGTCGTATTTGCGGCCGGTGACCTTCTCGAGGGCCGGAATGACGCTTTCCCGGAGCTGCCGGGTCATGTACTCCCGGTGCTCCGGCTCGATCTCGCCATCGCCCTGGTAGGGCACATGGAAGAAGACCGTCGGGCAGTCGTACTCTTCGCGCAACAGCTCGAACCACTTCATGAAGGTGTAGCAGCCGGTGTAGGAGAGCAACAGCAGATCGGGCTTGGGCAGGCGCGTGCCGGTGGGGCCGATATTCCCCGCCTTGATCATGCCGATGTCGCACTTGACGTAGGTGCACACGTCCTCGGAGTGACCGGCGCGTTCCGCTTCGGCGATGAAATCCCCACTGCGGCGGCGCATCCCCGACTGCAGGGCGTTGATTTCGGGGAGCAGGGGCAGCGCGCCGAACGAACGCACCAGCTCGGTCAGGTTGCCCGGTACGAAGGTATAGACCACCGGCTCGCCGGTTTCCGGGGCCTGTTCGAGGCGCTTGTAGTGCTCGGCGATCATCTGCTTTTGGAGCAGCATCGAGCGATCCTTCTTCGCGCCCTCGCTGGTTTTCTTCTCGCTCATGCCACACCTCCCCAGAGCTTGATCGAATCGGAAAAGGTTCCCGCCTGCTCGCGGAACTGCTGGAACTGACCGCTGTTCTCGGCGTACTTGAAGGCGATGCACGGGATGCCGGCCTGCTCGGCACCGGCACGCAACATCGGCCGGTCGAGCAGCGCCGGATCGCAGAAGCTCGGTGCCGCGAAGATGATGCCGTCGGCCCGCGCGGCCTCGGCCTTGTCTTTCATCAGCCGCCGCTTGCCCTCCGGGTCCGGTTCGTAGACTACCGACGAACGGACGGCCGACTCGGTGAAGGCGGTGGCCAGCGCCGTCAGGGGGTCGCCATCGAGGCTGACGTCTTTCTCGATGAAACGATTGCCCAGCAGGAAGTCGTCATCGACGATGTAACAGCCGGCCCGCTCGATGGTCTTGATCAGACCCAGGGGGGGCTGCTCGCAGAAGGCACCGACCACCACCACCCGGCTGTTGTCCCGCCGGCGGCCCGGGTTGTCCCGGGCAAGACGCAGGTAGGCGCCGGCCTTCTCGATGAACTCCTCGACCGGGATCGCTTCGCCGGCCCGCATCAACACGTAGAGTTCCTCGGTGGGCACCGACCAGGGAGCCTGACGCCGCTGTTCGAAGAGTTCGGCAATCAGGCGCCGGGCCTTGTTGTACAGGGCGATCGATGCGCGCAGGGAGTCGTCGCTGGGCATGCCGCCGGTCAGTGCGCCGAGGTCCCGGGCGAGCTGGTCGAGTTCGCGGCGCCAGAAGGTGACGGCCAGTTCGGGCTCGGCCACCTGGGGCACGTCGATGTAGCGCACGTACTGCTCGGGATAGAGCAGCTTCCACATTCCCGACAGATTGCGGATCACGTCGCAGGTCGAGGGGAAGAGGGTCGCGGCGAGCATGTCCAGTCGACCGGACTGCCCAAGCTCGATCACCGAGCGCGGCAGGTGACAGATGTAGGACTGGTAGAAGGCGTCGCCGCGAATGATCTCCAGCCTGTCTCCGCCCCCGTGGATTCCCACCGG
>JALTMS010000486.1:0-2443 GCA_027001345.1 Acidobacteriota bacterium
CTGATCGGCGATCCTGTCGCCGTGGCGATCGAACCGGTGAAACGCGAGGTGTCGGCCCCGGTCTCGGTGAGCAGCACCATCTCGGCGATGGCCTCGGTGGTGCTGGTGACTTCCACACTGACAGTGTCGACCGCACCGCTGTCGAGGTTCAGGTCGATATCGGTCACCGTCAGACCCACCGAATCGGAGCAGGAATAGTAATCGAGATCGATCGTGGCCTTGCCCGCATGGCAGGACTGGGGCCCCTGGCCAAAGTCGCCGAGGGTCTCGAAATGGTAGAACTGGCCACCATTGTCATCCACGGCCTGGTTGCCCAGGGCATCGACGCTGGTCACCCGATAGTAGTAGACCGTGCACTCGTCGAGGCGAGAGAGCCTCACCGAGTGCTGCTGCACCAGCCGGCCGTCGGCCTTCTCCATCGTCGGCGGAATCTCGGGACCATACTCCACCAGAGAGTCACTGCTCTCGTCGGTGGTCCACTTGATATCGACCGACGACAGCGTCACCCCCTCGTCGCGCACGTTGCTGATCGTCGGCTCGGTACAGTCGATGTCGGCCGTATCGGTCTTGGGCACGTTCGTTCCACCCAGGCCATCGTCGGCATCGATGTAAGTCGCCGTCACCACGTCGCCGTCGACCACCTGAATCGCACCATCCGGCTGCGGCGGCCCGTCATCCACTTGAATCTCGCCGCGGAAAACTCCCGTATCGGGTCCCGTCTCGGTCAGCGTGGTCACTTCGGCGGTCGGCTCGGTATCGGAAGTCACGTCGACAGTCACACTCCCCGTACCCTTGAGGTCGGAGTCGGTGACCACCAGCGAGAGTGTTCCGGTGCAATTCGCCGCCTGCTCGCGGATTGACATCCGGCCATCCGAATTGGCCGTCAGCAGCACCGCCTCGTAGGCATCTACGCGACCCGTACCGTAAGTATTGTCCTTGCCCGGCTCACCGAGATCGATCGAGCTTTCCTCGAGCAGCAGCTTGATGTCATCGGGCAGCAGATTCGGATCGTTGGCCACCATCAGCGCCACGGTCCCGGCCACGTGGGGCGTGGCCATCGACGTTCCCGACTTGGTGGAGTAGCCGCTGCAAAGATTGTGCGACTTGGTGCTGACGCCCGGGGCCGAGACATCCGGCTTGACCAGGCCGGGAGGATAGGGATGGTCGTTGAAGGGCGGCACGTCCTGCCAGGTCACCGGACCGCGACTCGAGAAGGACGCCGCCTGATCGCTGCAATTGGTCGCTCCCACGGTGATCACGCGGGGCACGTCTCCCGGGGTCCGCACGTTGTCCGGCTCGCTGCCCGAGCCCTCGTTACCGGCGGCGACGACCATCGCCGTCCCGGCATCCATCGTATTCTCGCTGTTGGTCCGCCAGGTGGCCCGGTCCGGGTTCTGGCTGTGGGGCCAGCCGAGGCTCATCGAAATCGCATCGGCACCGTTGTCCGCCGCGTATTGCATCGCCTCCCACACGTCGGGCTCGTCGGAAAACTGCAAGCCGACGCGGAGAATCATCACCGCCGCATCGGGGGCCATGCCGGTCTGCGACCCGCCGGTGCCATCGCCGGCCACCGTCCCCGAAGTGTGGGAACCATGGGAGTTGTCGTCGTTCGGATCGTTGTCGCCATTGTCGATGTCGTAACCGATCAGGTCGTCGATATAGCCATTGCCGTCATCGTCGATGCCGTTCTCGTCGTCGGCATCCATCACCACACCGTCGCCGTCGAGGTCCTCACCAGGATTGACCCAGATCTGGTTCTCGATGTCGGAGTGATACCAGCAGGTGCCGGAATCGATCATCGCGATCACCGCTCCTTCTCCGGTGACCCCCAGGTCATTCCAGACCAGCGGCGCGTTCATCAAGTCCACCCCGCATTCGATCTCATCGACCCCCGCCGCCGGAGCGAGATAACTCGCCAGGGGCGAGGTATTCACCACCGGCGTCAACGGCTGCTCGAGGGAGATATCCACCTTGGGCGAATAGCTGACGTGGTCGATCTCTTCGAAGGCGGCGAGTCGACGGATCTCGGCGGCGGTCAGATCGGCGGCAACGATGTTGCCGATCCACAGAAAGCGCAGCCGCCGCGCCCGTCCGAGCTGCTCGAGCTTGCGCAGTTCGCCACGCAGGCGAAGCTGAGTCTCGCCGGCATGAGCCTTGAGCGCACCGACCACGATCCGGCGGCGTTCGGCACGGTCGCTGATGCCGGCGGCCCGGTCGCGCAGGGCAGGCCCCGTCAGTTGATCACGCAGGACGAAGTAGACCGGAATCAGCTCATCGGGAGCCGCCCTGTCGAGGACATCGGGCAGCGGTGCCCGCAGCCGGGAGCCCACCGTATCGGCTGCTGTGACCGAGACCACGAAAAGGAAAGCGGCTGCGCACAGCAGCAGCCACGGACACCTCGAGCGGGTGATCATCGAAACTCCTCCAAGCCCCCGAAAAAAGC
>JALTMS010000486.1:2453-3365 GCA_027001345.1 Acidobacteriota bacterium
GTACATAAAGGGAGCAGTGAGGTGTCGAGGATCGGGCTGCCGCTTCGTCCCCGAAACCCCACCTGCGAAGCCAGCCCGATCCTCGACACCTCACTGCTCCCTTTATGTACGGCGAAGCGGGACGGGCACAAAGGCAAAAAATCGACGAAACCTCCACTTCAGCCAGCGGAAAACTCCCCTTCCTAACGGGCTCAGGCGCAAAACTTATTGTAAAGTTATCCGCCCTTGCCGCCGATTTCTCGAAACCCGGGGCCGGCTTCCCCCCGCCCCGTCGATCTGGGAGACTCCTGATGGGCCGAGACGAACTCGACACCCTCTACCGGCAGTTACGGGCCCACGGCGCCGACGAGGTTCTCGACGCCCTGTTTGCCCTCCGCCGCCTGGTACCCGACCTCGACGAGCAGCAGCGCGCGGAGGCCGCCGCGGCGGTGGCAACGCTGTTCTACCTCGATGTGCAGGACCGGCCCGAGATGGCCACCGTGGTCGATCAGGCGATTCGCATCCTGCATTCGATGGGTCCCGAGCTGATCCCTCTGCACCTCGAAGAGATGCGAGGCTCGGACTTCAAGGCGCTGTTCTGCTTCGCCCGCGTGCTGGCCCTGTTCGGCGCCGAGGCGGTCGCGCCGATCATCGATGCCTGTGCCGGCAGCGATGACGCCCACCTGCTGGTGGGTGGGATCTACGCGCTGACCAAGATTCGCGACCGCTCCATTCTCCAGAGCCTCGATCTGGTGCTCCGGATCTCCGAACACAGTGACAGCGAGGTGCGGGATACGGCGATCCGCGCCCTGGGCAAGTTCGTCGAGCGCTTCGGCGACGATCTCGACAGCCAGGCCGGTGCGCGCGCCTACGGGCGCCTGCTGGCTGCCAGCTTCGACCCTCTCCCCTCGATCCGAGCCAAGGCCGTGCGCG
>JALTMS010000487.1 GCA_027001345.1 Acidobacteriota bacterium
AGGAAATGGCGTAACCTCCGCTTGACAAAACAGTTCGCCGAAAGAGCGAACGGAGGATTACGCCATGCAGAAGGTTACCACGACCGAGAAGGAAGTTGCCGTTTTCCGGCAGGGGATCCAGGACCGGGCAGGCGCAGACCTGCCGCCGATCTATGAGGAGCCAGATCCGGCGCTCGGTCTTTTCGATCCGATCTCCAATCCCTACTGGCACGTGGCCCGGGAGGGAAATGTGAAGCGAGTCTTTGTCGACGCGATTCCCGTAACCTTCGATGTGAATACCCAAGCCACAACGCTCTACCACGACCTGACGGCTTACGTGGAATACGAGACCTCTCAGGACGGAGTTCTGCTCGCTGCAGCACCAAAGAGTTCCTCCCTCGATGCCGGGTCGCCACTCGTCGTCCAGTGGATCCCGGCGAATACCTCGGCCGAAGAGAAGCTCTTCACCGCGAAAGTCAAGGTGTTCGACTCCCTCGGGAAGCAGGTGGCGAGCGCCACCGATGCAGCAACCTTGCCGGCGGGGCATGCCGAAAGCCGGGAGGTCTCGGTGGGCAAGCTCTCCTCTCCAGGAACCTACTTTGCGCGCGTAGAAGCAGAGGGAGCCTCCGGGGAGATCGGTGCCGGCCAGGGCCAGTTCCGCGTCGTCGCTGGCAGGATTACCGCCTTTGACGTGCCGGCCCCGGCCCGTCCCGGCGAGCAGGCACGCTTCGTCATCCACTTCGAGAACCGCGGCGCCGAGCCGATCGAAGGGACCCACAAGGTTCTGATCTACCGCGGAACGAGTTTCCTGGGAGAAACCGTACCGGTCGTAGAGACCACCGGCGCCGGGGATACTTCCGACATCCCCTTCTACTGGAATGTCCCCGAGGGAACCACCGGAGAGCATCGTGCCGTTGCCGTCGTCGAGTTCCTCGGCACATCCAGCAGCATGAGCGCATCCTTCACCGTCGGTGACAACCAGCCGCCGGTGGCCGATGCGGGACCCGACCGCGAGGCGGAGTGCGAGGGGCCGGACGGCACCTCTTTTGAGCTGGACGGGAACGGTTCCAGCGATCCCGACGAAGATTCGTTCACCTGTCATTGGTCCTCCCCCGACTGCGTCATCACGGATCCGGCCGTATGCGTGACCACGGCGACCTGCCCCCGCGGAGGGAACTCGGTGGAACTGGTCGTCAACGACGGGCAAGAGGACTCCGAGCCAGACCGGGCCCTCCTCACCGTGGTTGACACGACACCTCCTGCCGGTGAGATCACCTTCCCGCAGGAGGGAGCCTGCCTCCCGCCTGCAGTGACCGTGACCGACAGTTTCACCGACATCTGCGACGACGCACTCATCCGCACGTGGGAACCCGGTCCCGGTCCCGTCTACGACCGCGACGGTCTCTGGAGCGTGCTCCTCACTGCGGAGGACGACTCGGGCAACACGGCGAGCGACGAGGTCTCCTTCGTCGTCGATGGCAATGCCCCGGTCGTCACCCTTCTGGATCTTCCCGCGTTGAAGCAGTCGGTGCCACGCGAAGAGCCGTTTTCGAAGTACTTCGCCACGTCTGATGAGGACGACGCCCCCGGCGGCGTGGTCCACGAGCGGTACTACCTCAGCGGGTGCCTCGTCTTCGATGGCGAAAGCTACGGCGATGAGGATGGGCTCCTCACGGATGAGACGGTCGAAGTGCCGGTCGGGCTGCTGTGCCACGCGTACCAGGCCTGCGGATGGACCGAGTTGATCGACCCGGTGATCCGTGTGGAGGCGGAAGACTGTGCAGGCAATATCGGCTACGTCGAGGTGCCCTATCAAGGTCACTACGTGGTTGACGTAGGGGCTTGCAGCGGGAACTAGCCGTTCAGGTTTTCTTCGACTGCGGAGGAACCGGCACACGCCGGTTCCTCCGTCGCGCCTTCGAGACCGGCTCGTACATGCCCCCTGGCGGACGGATCGGCGGCCCGGGGATGGCTACTGGTACCTACGCAGAACACCCGGGGGCCGGGAAGGCGCCGGGTCAGAGCCCGAGACGGGACCTGCGCTCCCTGACCAGCGCCAGATAGTCACGCTGTAATGAGGCCGGCAGGAAACTCCGCTCGATCAGCTCCTCCCAGCCCGAGGCCCCGGCCGATAGCCGTTCGAGCGCCGCATCGAGGGCCGCGGCAGGCAGACCGAGACGTTCCCGACCGAAGTAGTCGAGCAGATCCTCCCGCCGGAGACGGGTCTTCTTCCCGCGCAGCGGGAGCGCCATCTCCTCCCGGGGCTCGTCGAGCACGATGCTCGTGTTCACGAGGTCGTAGGCTGGGGCCAGCGTCACCTTCCCCGCCCTGGTGATCAGGGAAAAGTTCTTCAGGTGCATGTCCTCGTTGCCGGTGAGCCAGCAGAAGATCGTGCGCAGGAAGAGTTCGAAATGCTCCACCATGGGAAAGGTCGCGAAACGATCGATGATCGCCACGACCTGCTCCATGCTCGCATCGTACTTGGTCGCCCGCGTGCGGCCGCCGAGTTGCGCGAAGTCCTCCACGGCGAGCTTGCCTTTTCGGGATAGGCGGTCGAAGCGGCGAACGAAGTAGGCCAGGGAGCCATCCCTCGCGTAGACCAGCCCGTGCAGCGGTGTCTCGATCCCCACCAGGCCCGCGAGGCGCATGGTCAGATCCTCGTTTTCGGGAAGATTCGGGTAGGCCCCATTCTGCGGCTTGAGAATGAACACTCCCCCTCGATCGACAATCTCGAATCGCCCCTTGCTGACGGCAAGCCGGGCGCTCAGCTTGGGCTGGACTCCCTGGATCGACATCTTCGCCGCGCGGGCCATCGCCTCCCGCCGCAGCTCCCGGGCGGAGAAGGGAAGATCCTCGAGTCTTTCGAGCCGCCGCGACAAACGCCTGAGCCCTGGGCCCGAGTAGGCTCCCCGCTCTCCCCCACCGAGGGGCTCGTAAGTCAGCGGGCAGCGCCTCATGCCGGATCCTCCGAAGCTGTCTCCTCGACCGTCACGGCACCGACGAGATCCGAGCCCACTGCGATCAGTTGCCCCAGAAGGTCTCCCCCATCGAGCCTGGCCTGCCTCAACAACCCTTCGAGCTGCTGCCCCTCGGGGAGCAGGCCTTCGAAGAAGGGTGGAAACCCCTCGAACTCGTAGGGCTCCCGCCGTGAGGGCAGCGTCAGAGAGACCGGAGGGCCGTCGTAGCCCGCCAGATAGACGAGCCTGTAGCGGCGGCCCACCTCCACCTCCTCGAGCAGAGCGGCCCGCATGCCGTGGACCCGCACGATCACCCGGCGCACGGATCACCTCGGAAGGTGGGCGCTGTGCCAGATCCCGCGGGCGGCTCCTCGACCGGCGAGGCGTTCGTCTCCTGCTCGTAGCTCCCGCGCAGCGGAG
>JALTMS010000488.1:0-9035 GCA_027001345.1 Acidobacteriota bacterium
GGTGCGGAGCCCGCCCAGCCGGCCACGACTCCTCCCTCGCGGCCCGCCGCCCCCGTCACCCCACGCGCTGGCGGTCTCGGCAAGGCTGTGATCGCTCCCCCACCGACGACCGCCAAGGAGCGTGCGGAACTTCTCGGTCGTCCCCTCTCGGAACTCCGGCCTAGCCGACCCGATCCCCGCACCGCCAGCGCCGGTGCGGTTCCGCGGCGGGGCACCGCAGCGCGTCCCTCCCCCGGCCAGCGCCCAGGGTCCCGCAAGAAAAAGGGCGGGCGTCGGGCTCAGGAGGCCGCCGCCGCCGAAGCGCGGCAGGCCGCCGCTCGCCGAGTGGAAGTGCCCGAAACTCCGGTCGGCGAGGTGAAGATCTCGGACGGCATCACGATCAAGGACCTGGCGGACCGAATGGACCGTAAGGCCAAGGACATCATCACCCGCCTGTTCATGGAAAAGCAGATCATGGCCACGATCAACCTCGCCCTCGACGAAGAGACGGCGGCGTGGGTCGTGGAGGCTTTCGGCGGAACACCCCACCGGGTGACGATGGAAGAGGAGGCCGTCGGAGAGGCCGCCATCGACAGCGGCGAGAGCCTACCCGACTATGCCGACGGCGAGGGCGTGCCACGCCCACCAGTGGTGACGATGATGGGCCACGTCGACCACGGAAAGACCAGCCTGCTCGACGCGATTCGCTCCACGCGCGTCGCCGAGCGCGAGGCGGGAGGCATCACCCAGCACATCGGCGCCTACAAGATCACCCAGCGGCACGAGGGGAAAGAGCGCGAAATCGTCTTCCTCGATACGCCGGGCCACGCCGCGTTCACCATGATGCGTGCCCGCGGCGCGAAGGTGACCGACGTGGTGATACTGGTCGTCGCGGCGGACGATGGCGTCATGCCGCAAACGATCGAGGCCATCCACCATGCCAAAGCCGCCGAAGTCCCCATCATCGTGGCGGTCAACAAGATCGACAAGCCTGGTGCCAACCCTGACCGGGTACTCCAGCAGTTGATCGAGCACGATGTGCTGGTCGAGGCCTTCGGCGGCGAAACCGTAACGGTCAACGTCTCGGCCAAGACCGGTGAAGGCATCGATCAGTTGCTGGAAATGATCCTGCTGGTCTCCGAAGTCCTCGAACTGCAGGCTGATCCCAAACGTCCGGCCACGGGTACCGTACTCGAAGCCAAGCTGGACAAGTCCCGGGGCCCGATCGCCACCGTTCTGGTACAGAACGGCACGCTGAAAGTCGGTGATGTCTTTGTCGTCGGCTCGGGGATGGGCCGCGTGCGGGCGCTGGTCGATGAACACGACAGGCGCCTCAAGCAGGCCGGACCGGCCACTCCGGTCGTCGTCATGGGACTCGACGACGTTCCGCAGGCGGGCGACCTGTTCCAGGTCTTCCCCGACGAGCAGAAAGCGCGGCAAATCTCGGTCTACCGCCGCCAGAAAACCAAGGAAGAGGAGCAGGCCCGCAGGACCGCCCTGCCGACCCTCGACAAGCTGCATGAAATGATTCAGCAGGGCGAGGTCAACGAATTGCCTTTGGTGATCAAGGCCGACGTCCAGGGCTCGGTCGAGGTGCTCTCGGCAGCGCTCGAGAAACTCTCGACCTCCGAGGTGAAGGTGCGGGTCATCCATTCCGGCACCGGAGCGATCACCGAGAACGATATTCTCCTCGCCTCGGCCAGCCGGGCGATCATCATCGGCTTCAACGTCCGTCCCGAACGCGGCGTACCCGAGACGGCCCAGCGCGTAGGGGTCGATATTCGCCTGCATACGGTGATCTACAAGGTGGCCGAAGAGATCGAGCAGGCGATGCTCGCCACTCTCTCGCCGGTCGAGAAGGAAGTCTATCTCGGGCGGGTCGAGGTGCGGGAAACCTTCCGGGTTCCCAAGCTCGGCGTCATCGCGGGCTGTTACGTGGTCGATGGTCTCGTACGCCGCGACGCCCAGATCCGACTGCTGCGTGACAACGTCGTGATCCACGAGGGCAAGATCGGCTCTCTCAAGCGGTTCAAGGATGACGCCAAGGAAGTGCGTGCCGGCTTCGAGTGCGGTATCAGCATCGAACGCTACCAGGACATCAAGCCCGGTGACGAGATCGAGGCTTTCGTGATCGAATCGGTCAAGCGCGAATCCCTCAACGCTTGAGCACGACCGGCTACGGGCACGCCGCCGGCAAGGAGACGTTGCGATGCGAGTGGGTCTTCTCGTGATCGACGTCTTTCTGCGCGGTAGCACCTCGCTCAAGGACAAGCGCCGCGCCCTGCGCGCGATTTCCGACCGGGCCCGCTCACGGCACAACATCGCCACCGCCGAGATCGACCACCAGGAACTCCGCCAGCGGGGCACCCTGGCCTTTGTCACCGTCGCCGACCGCCAGGAGCCCATCGAGCGCCTGTTCGATCGACTGCTGGAAGAGGCCGACCGGATCGTACCCGGTGGCATCTCCGAGGTCTCGAGGGAGTTTCTCGGATGAGCCGTTCGTCCCGAGCCTGCGGCCTGCTGCTGATCGACAAGGCTTCCGGGATGACCAGCCACGATGTCGTCCGCATCGTCCGCCGGGGGCTGGGCCTGCGTCGCGTGGGCCACGCCGGCACCCTCGACCCCTTCGCCACCGGGCTGCTGCCCTGCCTGGTGGGGCCCGCCACTCGGCTGGTGCGTTTCCTCCACCGCTGGCCCAAGACCTACATCGGCCGCATCCGACTCGGCGAAGAGACAGACACGCTCGACCTGGAAGGAACGGTCACCGAGCGCCGACCGGCTCCCCATCAGCCTCCCCCGTGGAGGGTTCTGCGGGAACTCAGCCGCCAGTTGAGCGGCACCTACAAGCAGACCCCGCCCGCCTTCTCGGCCAAGAAAATCGGTGGGACTCGGGCCCACCTCCTGGCCCGCCGGGGACAGGCCCCGATCCTGCCGGCGACCGAGGTGACCGTGCACCGTCTACGGATCCAGGCCGCTGCTCCGGCAGAACTGGTGTTCGCAGCGCGAGTCTCGAGCGGTACCTATATTCGCTCGCTGGCCCGGGACCTCGGACGCCGACTGGGAACCTTCGGGCATCTGGCGGTCCTGCGCCGCTCGGCCATCGGCCCTCTCTCGGTTCGGCAGGCGATCAGCACACAGGCCACGGGCGACGAGATGCGGGCAGCCCTGACGCCCCTTTCTGCGATCCCTCTGCCCCTCCCGGCGCTGGAACTCAGCGATGCCGGGGTCGAGGATTTTTGTCACGGCAGGGTTCTCGACCTTCCCGCCCCGCGCACCGAAGGCACCGGCGGACACCTGCGAGTGGTCGATCTTCGAGGCCGTTTGCTGGGCGTCGCCCGGGTCGAGGACGACGGCAGCGTCCGCCCGGAGGTCGTTCTCGGCAAAAGGCTTGCCGGCACCGACCCTGGATGCTAGGATCCACGGCTGCGGTGTGCCACGCACACCGCTTTCTTGTTGGACAAGTAGTTGTTCCCTGTCGGTCGTCCGGTGGAGACGGGGCGGCACGAGACTGGGGGGGCCAGAGGGCGAACCCCGCGGGAGAAAGATCGAGATGAACAAGCCAGGACTCAGTCCGGAGAAGATTCAGGAGTTTCGCCGCCATGAGACCGACAGCGGCTCTCCGGAAGTGCAGATCGCGGCACTGACGGCGCGGATCAAGCACCTGACCGAGCATTTCAAGGTTCACAAGCACGATCACCATGGCCGGCTCGGCCTGCTCAAGATGGTCGGCCGCCGGCGGCGGCTACTGCGCTTCTTGCGGCGCAAGAACCCCGCAGCGTATCGGCAGGTGATCGAAAAGCTGGGAATCCGCCGCTGAGTGCGGTTCCCTTCCCCGCTCCCATCCAGGGTGCGGGCCCTCATTTTCCAGCCAGGGCGATGAGGGGGCGAGACCGTCTGGGGTGACTGGACTGCGTAGCCAAGGCCGCGGCAAGGTGGCTCGAGCCACCGCGAGAAAGCGAGGGCGCCCTGCGGCTTCCTCGTCTCGTCGTGTCCGTTGGCTACACAGCCCACTGACCTCGGTTCGGCCACTGCCCCGCTCGAACCCGGCGGCCACGGCACCTGTCGGTGCAAGGAGCAAGCTGTGTCCCATGTCAAGAAAAGTATCCAGGTAGGCCCCCACGAGATCACCGTGGAAACGGGCAAGATGGCCCGCCAGGCCAGCGGCGCGCTGACCATCCGCCAGGGCGATACGGTGGTACTCGTCACCGCTCAGGCAGCCAACGCGGCCCGGGACATCCCCTTTCTTCCGCTGACGGTGGAATACCGTGAGAACATGTACGCTGGCGGCAAGATCCCTGGCGGTTTCTTCAAGCGCGAGGGGCGTCCGAATGAGAAGGAGACCCTCACCGCCCGGCTGACCGATCGGCCGCTGCGCCCCCTGTTTCCCGAAGGGTGGGCTTTCGAGACCCAGGTCATCGCCCTGGTCCTCTCTGCCGACCGCAAGCACAACCCGGACGTGCTGGCGGTCACCGGTGCTTCCTTCGCACTCTCCCTGTCCGATATTCCCTGGACCACACCGATCGCCGCCGTGCGGATGGGCCTGGTAGACGGTGAATACCTGGTCAACCCGACCCACGAGCAAATGAAGAAGAGCAAGCTCGACATCATCGTGGCGGCCAGTGAGCACGCCATCGTGATGGTCGAAGCCGGCGCGGTGGAAGCCTCCGAAGAGGAGATCGTCACCGCGCTGTTCAAGGGCCAGGAGGCCTGCCAGCCGTTGATCGTCGCCCAGAAGGAACTGGCCGCTGAGGCCGGCAAGCCCAAGCGCGAGTTCGTGCCCCCCGAGATCCCCTCCGAGCTGGTCGAAGAGATCCGCGCCAAGGCCCGCGGTCCGCTGCTCGAGGCCATGCAGGTCAAGGAGAAGCTCGAGTCCTACGCTCAGGTCGGCGCCGTCCTCGACGGACTGCTGGCTGATGTTCCGGAGGACAAACCCGAGCAGGCCGGCCAGATCAAGAAGATCTTCCACGACCTGCAGGATGAGATCCTCCACGACTTCGTCCTGACCAACAAGCGCCGTCTCGACGGCCGCCGGCTCGACGAAATCCGCAAGGTGACCATCGATGTCGGCGTGCTACCCCGGACCCACGGCTCGGCCCTCTTCACGCGCGGCGAGACCCAGGCCCTGGTGCTGACCACGCTCGGCACGGCCTCCGACACCCAGCGCATCGATTCCCTCGAGTTCGAAGGCGAAAAGCGCTTCATGCTGCACTACAACTTCCCGCCCTTCTCGGTCGGAGAGGTGCGGTTCCTGCGCGGCCCGGGACGGCGGGAGATCGGCCACGGCGCACTGGCCGAGCGCGCCCTTCGGCCGATGATCCCCTCGATCGATGACTTCCCCTACACCATTCGCGTGGTCTCCGACATTCTCGAGTCCAACGGATCGTCTTCGATGGCCTCGGTCTGTGGCGGCTCCCTGTCGCTGATGGATGCCGGCGTACCGCTGCGCAAGCCCGTGGCGGGCATCGCTATGGGTCTGGTGATGAAGGACCGGGACTTCGCGGTTCTGACCGACATCGCCGGCGCCGAGGATCACCACGGGGACATGGACTTCAAGGTCACCGGCACCGCCGACGGTATCACCGCCCTGCAGATGGACATCAAGATCGGCGGCGTGACCCGTGAGGTGATGAGCCAGGCCCTCGAGCAGGCCCGCAAGGCGCGCTTCGAACTGCTCGAGATGATGAACGATGTCCTCTCCACCGGCCGCAGCGATGTCTCTCCCTACGCTCCGCGGATCATCACGATCTGGATTTCGAAAGACAAGATCCGCGATGTGATCGGCCCGGGTGGCAAGGTCATCCGCTCGATCCAGGAGCAGACCGGCTGTGATATCTCGATCGAGGACGACGGGCGCGTGGACATCGCGTCGGTCGATCTCGACGGAGCGCGCCGTGCCGCGGAGATCGTCAAGGAGCTGACGGCGGAAGCCGAACTGAACAAGATCTACATGGGGCGCGTGGTCCGCACTACCAACTTCGGTGCTTTCGTCGAGATCCTTCCCGGCGTCGAGGGTCTGCTCCACATCTCCGAGATCGCCGAGCACCGGGTCAAGAACACCACCGACGAGATCGAGGAAGGTGACGAGGTCCTGGTCAAGGTGATCGACATCGATGCCCAGGGCCGGGTGCGCTTGTCACGCAAGGCAGCGATGCGGGAGAAGGCGGGCAACTAGCCCACCTTCATTGCCACGGGAGGGCGCCGCAAGATGGCGGCCAGACTGGGCGAATGGTTGATCGAGCACGGGCAGCTCACCGAGCAGCAACTCGATGAGGGATTGCGTTCTCAGGCCGCCTTTGGCGGTGCCCTGGGAACGCACCTCGTTCAACTCGGCTTCGTCGATGAGTCGACACTGGGCCGGGCTCTGGCCGCCCTGCACGGCGTGAAGGCGGTGGACCGCCCTACCCTGCTTGCCGCACCACCGGAGATCACGGCGCTGCTCTCGGAGGAATTCTGCCAGCGACACCGGGCGCTTCCGTTCGGCGTCGAGGGCGAGAACCTGCAACTGGCGATCCAGAACCCGGCTGACAGCCTGGCGATCCACGAGGCGGCCTTTCTGACGGGATTCAACGTGCTGCCCTTCGTGGCTCCCGAAATCCTGATCAATGACGCCCTGGCGCGGGCCTTCGAGCAGGATCAGCCGCCGACCTCGTCGCAGGCAGCCAGAGCGCAGCAGATTCCACAACCCCAGTCGGCAGGAGCGCCGGCACCGGCGGCATCGTTCTCCCTGGCGGAAACCGGGCAACGCCTGGCCCGGGCCGCGAGTCGAGACGAGGTCCTGGAGATAGCTCTCGAGGCACTGTCTCACTTTTTTCCCCGTGGTGCGGCGCTGGCCCTGCGTGACGGTCGGGTGACGATCCTGACGGTCTACGGAAGTCGGGCGCAGAACAGCGATTGCCCGGCATGGAAGACCGGCCCCGGCGACATCTTCGAGAGTCTGGCGGCGGATGGAGCGGTTTTCCAGGGCTCCCTGCCGGACGCCGAAGGCAACCGCGAACTCCTACGTCGGCTCGGTGGCGAGACCTGGCCGACCTCGGCGGTAGCACTGCCCATCAAGGTCCGAGGACGGCTGGTGGCAGCCCTCTACGCCGACCGCTCGGATAGTGGCCCCCTCGCGGCGGCGCCGCTCGAGGCCCTGTCGGCAGCGGTTTCTCTGGCTCTCGAAGCGATCCTCTTGCGGCAGAAGATCCTCCGCACCTGTAGCTGAAGATGCGTCAGAGCACCTCCGCGCCATCGCCGACGCGCACCTCCGAGCGGGACTCGAGAATCTTGACCATCGAACCACCTGCATTGGTCACCAGGACCACGCCCTGAGCGACCACCCGTCGCGGTACCCGGCCGCCGGTGGCCGCACCCTCGGGGGGCCTCCAGAACAGCACGCGATCACCTGCCGTCAGACCAGCTCTGGAGCCAAGATCGATGCCCACGACATCTCCTGATCCGGCCACTGTCGCCGCCGGATCCGCGGCGACGATCACCTCGCCGTTGAGCCGTCCGGGAAATGGAGTACTCAGTTCCTGCAAGGGAATGTGCTCCACCATCGGAACCGGCATCTCGCGGTACGGCACCAGGTAGTCGCCGGTCTTGATCGCGCCGCAAGCGTTGATGATCTCTGCGGTGGCGGTCGTTGCGTGGCTGGCCAGCACGCGGACCCGGCCGAGCCGTTGCAGGTAGATCGGTCCACCTTCCCGCCGCTCGGCCACGCTCAGTTCGAGGCGACCCCAGGAGCGTACGACGATGTATTCGGCGCCCGGCTCGATCGCCATGTCCCGGCCTGCGGAGAGGTAGACGATGTCCGTCTGAGCCAGCAGCTCCTTCTCCGGCTCCTCGGAGGCCAAAATCGACAGCGGCGTGGGATCGAAGTGTTCGACGAGCTGCGCCGAGCAGATCATTTCCTGCTGCTCGACCGCAGGGATCAGCACGGGCCCCGCCGGCGCGGCCGGCTCGGAGGGTTCGGCAACCGGCTCCGGCTCGACTTCCCGCACACGCCGGGGGACGAACTCCGGCTCCGGCTCGGCCTCGGCAACGGTCTCCACACCCTGCTCACCGACCACGGTGGGATTGGGTGGAATCACCAGCGGGTCACCGGGATAGATCCAGTGGGAGTACGTCACATAGCGGTTGGCATCCCAGATCACAGGCCAGAGGTAGGGATCCTCGTAGTAGTGGGTCGCCAGGTCCCACAGCGTGTCGCCCTTGACGATGACATGAACCTGGGAGCCCTCGGGGGGCATGGGCGGCTGGTACGGAGTCCAGTGATCATCGACGAGTTGCAGCCCGGCGGGTGGCGGCACATAGCCGCGTACTCTTCCCTCCGACTCGTCCTGGGCGGCGGCGAAACTCGCCCATCCGCCCACCAGCACCACCACCGCCGCCAGCCTGCCAGCGCAGGTCAGAGCCCTTCGCAAACCCATGGATCCTCCACACCGGTATTCCGCTCCACCGGTCGGCAGCCCTTCCCCGAGGGAAGGTGCCCAGGGGAATGTATATCCTCGCCCCCCTCCGGGGCAATTGGCCTTCGCCAGTGTTCGCAAGCTTTCGTGATCGCTCCGAACCTGCCGACACGTATCTCCCCCGCCCGCCGCTGCCGTCCTCAGCGGGCCTCGCCAGCCATCCAGGCGCTGAGCGTGGTATCTCCGTAACGGCGGCTCCACGCTGGCGCACCGACACCGACCTCGGGCAGATGCCCGCTGCGGTGCTCGACGACCACCAGGCAGCCAGAGGGGAGGAGACCGCGGGAATCGACCAGGGCGTCGATCCAACGGCCGGTGCGACGCTCCTCGTAAGGGGGATCGAGATAGGCGACACCCTCACCCTGCAGAGGCTCGGCCTGAGTCAGCCAAGACTGCAGATCGGCTCGAACCACCCGCAAACCCTCGGCCTGCCCGAGACCGAGGCGCTCGAGATTCCCCTCGATCGCCCGCAGCGCCACACGGCTCTTGTCCAGCAGCAGCACCGGGGCGGCTCCCCGGGAGAAGGCCTCGAGACCCACCGCTCCCGTCCCTGCGCACAGGTCGAGGAAAAAGCCTCGCGCCACGCGAGGTCCGAGGATGTTGAAC
>JALTMS010000488.1:9045-12500 GCA_027001345.1 Acidobacteriota bacterium
GCCGTCGGCCGCACGCCCTTCTTGGGAACGGCACCGAGCCGGCGACCGCGTAGGCTGCCGGCAATGATCCTCAAGAGTCGGGGCCCTTCTCTTCCCTTCCCTTCCTGTGCGTCGCCAGGGAAAGGCCCTTGACATCCAGTCGCCGCGCCAGATCGAGGACTTTGACAATGATCTCGTAGTAGGCCTTGCGGTCACCTCGCAGCAGGATGCTCCGACCGGCCGACGCGTCGAGTTCGCGGGTGATGGTCTCGGTGGCCGCCTCGACCGAAGGGAAGATCTTGCCGGCAACCTCGATCTGCCCTTCGGTACCGATGGTGATTTCCACCGGACCGGTGTTCTGAGCCACCGCCGAGCCGGCGCTGGGCAATTCGACGGGCAGCCCCGCTCCTTCGCGAAATGTGGTCGAGACCGCGAAAAAGATGATCAACAGGAAGACCACATCCACCAGCGGCGAGATCTCGATCGTGGGCTTGCGCGCGGCGCGCTGGACGAAGCGCATCGTCGCCTCACTCCATGCCGTCAGCCGCCGCGGGCACAGCAGCAGACACGGTGGAACGATCGCCCGGGGAATGGGCCAACTCGCGCAAGACGCCGTGACAGGCCTCTTCGATGTCCAGAATCAGGCGCTCGGCACGGGAGGAGAGCATGTTGAAAACGACCAGTGCGGGAATCGCCACCGCCAGCCCGAACGCGGTGGTGATCAGGGCCTCGGCGATACCTGCCGACAGCCCCTGTCCCTGCCCCGGTCCCTCGAGCGAGATGGTGCGAAAAACTTTGATCATACCGAGTACGGTCCCTAGCAGTCCCATCAGCGGGGAGACCGAAGCGACCGTGCCGATCACACCGAGCCAGCGCATCAGCACGGGCGCCTCGCGCCGGCCCGCGTCCTCGATCGCCTCGCGCACCGCCTCGCTACCCTGTTCCCACCACTCGAGCCCCGCGAAAACGATGCGAGCAAACGGCCCTCCATCGTGGCGACAGACCTCGGCGGCTTCTCGGATCCGGCCTCCGGCAAGCAGGCCCTGGACCTGGCGCACGGTGGCCAACGGAATGACCTTCGAACGACGAAGCGCAAAGCTGCGTTCAATGGCAACGGTCAATGCCAGCAGCGAGGCGGCAAGAATCGGCCACATCACGGGCCCACCCTTGCCGAACAGATCCCAGATAGCGCTCACTTTTTCTGGCCCCTTCCCCTTCCTCGGCCACCACGACCCTGCCCTTTTCCACGTCCTGCATTGCGACGGCCGCCGCCCCCCCGCGAGCCGCCCTTGCGGCCCCGCCAGGCCGGCTGTCCCTCGGCCGGCGTCTCGATACCGGGCAAGTGCTTGCGGGGAATCGGCTCGCCGAGCATTTTCTCGATTTCGGCCAGCTTTCGCTCGTCTCCCGGCGCTCCGAGACTGACCGCGCTTCCCGCGCGTTCCGCCCGTCCCGTCCGCCCGACCCGATGGATGTACTCCTCCGAGCCCCTGGGAAGATCGAAGTTGACCACCAGGTCGATATCGGTCACGTCGATGCCCCGGGCGGCAACATCGGTTGCCACCATCACCGGCACATCTCCCTTGCGAAACGCATCGAGTGCCCGCTCCCGGTTGTTCTGGGAGTGAAGACTGGAGAGCGAAATCACCTCGTGACCATGGCGGCGCAGGCGCGATGCCAGCTCGGAGGTTGCCTCCCGGGTCGCGGTGAAGATCAGGGCCTTCTTGCCCCGATGCTGGTCCATCACGGCGGCCAGGGCCTTTTCCTTGTCCCTGCCCTGCACCCAGTACAGACAGTGGTCCACGCCCGCAGCGACACGGGTCTGGGCATCGATGCGCACGACCTCCGGCTCGTACATGAAACGCGAGGTCAGTTCCTCGATCGGCGGAGGCATGGTGGCGGAGAAGAGCATCGTTTGCCGCGAGAGAGGAAGGCGGGAACAGATCTTTACCACGTCATCGATAAAGCCCATGTCGAGCATGCGATCGGCCTCGTCGAGCACCAGCCAGCGCAGGCGCCGCGGGCGGAGCCAGGCAGAGCTGAGGAAATCCATCAGCCTGCCCGGAGTTCCGACCACGATGTCGGGCAACTCGCGCAGCTCGCTCTGCTGCCCACCGAGCGCCGTCCCGCCGTAGAGCACCGCGGTCTTCACACCCAGCGGCTCGCCGATGTCGCGGGCCACCGTGCCCACCTGCTGGGCCAGCTCCCGGGTCGGGCAGATCACCATCGCCTGCACGTCGTCATTCGGCTCGAGAGCGTCGAGGATCGGCACCAGGAAGGCCAGGGTCTTGCCCGTGCCGGTCTGAGCCACACCGGTGATGTCCCGCCCGGTGGTGGCCAGCGGGATGCACCGGGCCTGAATCGGCGTGGGTGTTTCGAAGCCGGCGCGGGCGAGCACTTGCCTGAGTTCATCCCGCAGCGGCATCTCGGCAAAACTTGTCAAGAGGCTGTCTTTCATAGGGTTTTCCGAAAGGTGCGATCATAGCACCCCCACCCGGCTCGGGCTTGCAGGCCGGTCAAAACTCGCCCCTCATCCGGGACCAGCGCAGGCGCCGCTCGAGCTGCTGCGAAGTCTCGAAGCCGTAAATCTCGAAGCTGAAAGTGATCCCCTCCTGATCGCGCGGGAAGTCTCCCGGTAGAGGGGGCAGCACCGCTCGCAGCAGGGCTGCCTTCGAGGCCCGGTCGAGGGCCGGCACCGAGGAGGGAGCGACGACCTGCACGTCACTGACGTGGCCGTCGCGATGGAAGACGAAGTGGATCGCCACCTTGCCGTCGAGGGTCGGCAGCCCGAGCAAGCTCTGGTCGCGCTGAAAGCGCAAGACCCGCGCGTAGAGTTCTCTCAGCCATGCCCGGTAAACGGCGAAATAGACCTTCGTCGAGTACTCCGACCAGTTGTAGTCCTTCGAATCGAAACGCAGGTCGCCAAAATAGCCGCCGTTGACCTCGGCCTGGAAATCGAGGGGACGGCGACGCGGCGCGGGCCGGTCTCGCCTCACCGGCGGGCGCGTGGGGAGCGGCGGCTCGGCCGGCGCTACCGGCTCCGGGCGCTGCTGCCGCCGGGTCTCGGGGCCGGGACCGGGCTCCGTCTCGCTCGGCGCATCGGGGGCGACGGGCTCGTCGGCCACTTCCGGTGTCGGCTCGAGCGGCTCTTCGGGGGCAGGCTCTTCCACCGGCTCGGGAAGTTCCTGGGGAGTCGGAGCCGGCTCCTCCTCTTCCTCGGGTGCGTCGGGGCTCGGGGCCTCGACCTCGGGCTCGGGAGGGGCCTGCTCGGCACCCTGCTCGAGGTCCTCTCCCTGCCTGGGCTCCGGCGGTGCGTGAATCTCCGCCTCGGGTCCCGGGGGACGATCCGGCCGCCGGGGCTGATCGCCCTCCGAGTTCCAGCCCAGCAGGCTCTGATCCGGCTCGGGGGGTGTCGGCTCCGGTTCGGGCTCGGGCTCGGGTTCGGGTTCGGGCTGCGGCGGCGCCGAAGGCTCCGGAGT
>JALTMS010000489.1 GCA_027001345.1 Acidobacteriota bacterium
CGAGGGAGTGGGTGCTGGCGAAATCCACTCCCGAGTAGCGGGCCAGCAACGCCTCGGCCTGCCCGCTGCCCTGCCAGCAGAGGCGATTGATCAGCCGACGAGTGATACGACCGAGCAGGCCGGCATCAACCTGGGGAATCAATTCCACCAGCTCGCGCCAGTGGGGCTCGCTCTTCGCCGCCAGCAGCGGAGCGGCAGCATGCTCGAACTCCGCCTCGCGTCCCAGCTCGCGGGCCCGCTCCCGCAGAGAGGCGAGAATCGCGGTGGCACGCTCATCAGGCCGCATGGTCGGCCTCCTTCAGCACGGATCGCAATCCGGGCTCAGACCCAGCCCCGATCATGGCAGGCCTGGGCCACCCGGTCGATGGCGATCACGTAGGCGGCGTCGCGCATGTAGAGCTTGCGGCTCTCGGCCAGTTCCACCACGCCCTCGAAGGCGGCGGTCATCTTTCGGTCGAGGCGGCGCAACACCTC
This sequence comes from Acidobacteriota bacterium, assembly GCA_027001345.1. Lineage (GTDB taxonomy): Bacteria > Acidobacteriota > Polarisedimenticolia > J045 > J045 > JALTMS01. Next base: position 475 of record JALTMS010000489.1, read on the forward strand.
GTCGCGCTCCCAGTAGTAGTTCATGTTGCTCTGCACCTGCTCGAAGTAGCTGCATGTCACGCCACCGGCATTGGCCAGGAAATCGGGAAGCAGGAAGATGCCCCGGCGCCGGATCTCGGCGTCCGCCTCCGGGGTGGTCGGGCCGTTGGCTCCCTCGGCGATCACCTTCACGCTGGGAGCGATCGAAGTGACGTTATCGGCGTTGATCTGGTTTTCCAGGGCGGCGGGAATCAGCACATCGACCTGCTGCTCGATCCAGGCGCCGCCATCGAGCACCTCGTAACCCAGATCCCGAGCCTTGTTCCGGTCGATTCCGCCGAAGCGATCGGTGATGCCTCGCAGTTCGTCGAGGTCGATACCGCTGGCGCGACGGTACGAATAGGAAGTCTGATCCGCCTGATCCCAGCAGGCCACGCAGACGGTAGTGCCACCGAGCCGGGCGAAAAGTTCGATGGCGTGCCGGGCCACGTTGCCGAAGCCCTGCACGCTGGCGGTCGTACCCCGGGCCTCGATGCCCAGCCGCTCGAGGGCATCCCGCAGGGTGTAGACCACGCCGTAGCCCGTCGCCTCGGTGCGCCCGAGAGAGCCGCCGAGACCCACCGGCTTGCCGGTGATGAAGCCCGGATACTTGCCGCCGTGAATCGTCTCGAACTCGTCGAGCATCCACAGCATGTGCTGAGCGGAGGTCATCACGTCGGGTGCGGGCACGTCGAGCAGGGGACCCACGTTGCGCGCCACCTGCCGCACCCAACCGCGGCAGATCTGCTCTTGCTCGCGCAGGGAAAGATGGTGGGGATCGCAGATCACTCCACCCTTGCCCCCCCCGAGGGGGATGTCCACCACGGCGGTCTTCCAGCTCATCCACATCGCCAGCGCCCGCACCGTGTCCAGGCTCTCCTGAGGATGGAAGCGAATGCCGCCCTTGGACGCTCCGCGGGCATCGTTGTGCTGCACCCGAAAGCCGCGGAAGACCCGGTGGGTACCATCATCCATCCGCACGGGAATGGCAAAGGAATACTCGCGTAGCGGCTCGCGCAGAAGCTGCCGCGTCGCCTCGTCGAGCCCGAGCAGCTCGGCAACACCATCGAACTGGGCCTGGGCCATGGCGAAGGGATTGAAGGAACCGGCAGTGGTCATCGTCGTCTCCCGCCGCGGAGTGGAAGCGCAGCGGGGCGGATTGTAGATCACCGCGGTGCAGGGGGCCCGAACGTCGCCGCCGCAGGGGTGGGACGATTCGGCTCCTGCGCGCTATCTCGTTGCCAAACAGTATCTTGAGTCCGGGCGCAACGGAGGCGTTCAGCGCCATGCCAGGAACATGATCGGGCCTGCAGGAGCCGTCAGGCCCTTACTCGGCGCTCTGCTGCCCGACACCAGGGATTTCCTCTGACACGACCAGCGGGCGCTGAAATTCCACGAAAGCCCAGGATACGCGTCTTTTACACAATACTTATTGCTTCGTCATGGGCGAACTGCGACGCTCCTTGCTAGCCACCACCGAAAGGAGATACGCAGGCGTGGTCCCCGAGGATTCGACAACGGACGATGGCTGGTGGGCGGAGATCCTCGCCCATCCCACGTCGCTCGAAGAGCTGGAGCGCTGCTGGCTTGCAGACCTGGCAATCCTCTTTCCCGACACCGATCCGCGCTGCCTGAACACTCGCTTCATCGCCATCTGGCGTGAGGTGACCGATCGCCGATTGCCACTGACCAGCCTGAGTTCTGTTCTTCGCTTTCCTCCAGCCGACCTGCCCGGCTGGCAGGCGCTGGTGGTTCGGCTCGTCCACTTCGCCGGCAGGCGGCTCGACGACGAGCAGCGCGGGCTTCTCGCCGCCAGACTCTCGACGAGCGTCCTCCAGGCAATGCGAAGCTCTCCACCACCGCAGTCCATTGCCACGGCAGCCGTCTTCGGAACCGACGGCCAGGCGTGTGCGCTGCCCGAAACCTGGACCTGCCATGGAGACATGGTCGGCGGCAGTCAGGCCCTGCGCGTAGTCGTCCAGCACTGCACTCAAGCCGCACGCGATCGCTATCCCGTGCTGATCTCGGGGGAAACCGGATCGGGCAAGGAACTCGTCGCCCGACTGATCCACCAGCTTTCCGGATCCCGTGGACCCTTCATTCCCGTCAACTGTGCTGCGCTCCCCGAAGCATTGATCGAATCCGAACTCTTCGGCCATGAGCGGGGCGCCTTCACCGGGGCCACCATTTCCCGTCGGGGACTGTTCATGGAAGCCGCCGACGGGACGATCCTGCTCGACGAGATCAGCGAGATTCCCACCCAGCAGCAGGCCAAGCTGCTTCGTGTGCTGCAAGACGGCCTGGTACGGCCGGTCGGCTCGACTCGCCATCACCCGGTTCACTTTCGTTGCCTCGCCAGCACCAACCTCGACCTGCGCAAGGCGCTGGAAGACGGCTGCTTCCGGCGCGACCTCTTCTACCGCCTGACCGTGCACGAGGTGCGAGTGCCACCGCTGCGGGAGCATCGGGAGGACATTCCGGAGTTGATCGCGGCTTTCATCACCCGCTGGCGACGCCAGGCAGTGGAGCAGCCTCCCCCTACCTTCACTGCTTCGGCTGTCGCCCAACTCTCCGCTCACCGCTGGCCGGGAAACGTGCGGCAACTCGAGAACATGGTCTTTCATCTCTGCTCCTGCCACGCTGGCGGAGAGATTGGAGCCGCGGAAGTCAACGAAGTCCTCGGCATCGACGAACCTCCGGTCCGGGCGCTGGACGCCGCGGCCAGTCCCGAAACTCGTCTCAAGGACGTCGAACGCAAGACCGTCCGCCAGGCGCTCGCCCTCGCCGGCGGCAACAAGGCCGCGGCCGCGCGGATGCTCGGTGTCTCGCGCAAGACGCTCTACGCCAAGCTCCGCCAGTAC
>JALTMS010000490.1:0-2719 GCA_027001345.1 Acidobacteriota bacterium
CTGAGAGTCGCCCCAGAGGATCCCATCGGCCCAGAGGATGCCGTCCGGTCCGAGGCGGGCCGCCTCGTCGGCCAGGTCCGTCGGCCCGAAGGCTGCATCGGCCCAGAGGATGCCGTCACCCCACAGTAGACCATCGCCCCACAGCATGCCGTCGCCCCAGAGGATCCCATCGGCCCAGAGGATGCCGTCGCCCCACAGCAGCCCCTGTCCGTCGGCGGTCCAGCGAATGCCGCCGCTGCGATAGAGCTGGTCGCCGAAGTACCAGCCGTTGGCGTAGAACACGCTGCGACCCCAGGACACGTCTTCCCCCCCGACGTGGTCGAGCGGGCTGGTGCGCAGGAAGAAGTCGGGCGTGGCACTCTGGCCAGCGGTCAGACTTCCCGGGTCGGGGAGAATCTTCTCGGCAAGTTCGAAGGCACCGACAGCATTGACCAGCCCGGCACCCTGTTCGAGGGTGTTGAAGTCGGCCACCCGCTGGGCGGTGTACATCAGCGTCGCCTTGACCAGTGAGGGTGTCAGGTCGGGCCGCTGGGCCAGCAGTCGGGCGGCGATCCCCGAGACGATCGGTGCAGCCATCGAGGTGCCGGAAAGCTCGAGGTAGTTCTCGCCGACCAGCAGTTCCGGGTGCTCGAGGGCCAGACGGCAGTTGGCGGAAAGAGTCGAGACGACGCGATTGCCCGGTGCGATCAGATCGGGTTTGATCAGGTTGTCGTAGTCCTTCTCGTCCTCGGAGAGGGTGCCGTCGCCGTTGACATCCTCGCCGCGGAAAGAACGGGTCGGACCGCGAGAAGAGTAGGTGGTCACGCCGTCATCCGAGCGTGCGTCGGTCTGGAAGGTGTTCGCTGCGCCCACGGTGATCACCCGGGGGGCATTGGCCGGGGAAAGGATCCCGCCGTAGATCTTCTCGCCGTTCTTGTTCTTTCCCACGTTGCCGGCGGCCACCACCACCACCAAGCCATGTTCGACCAGCCGATCGACCGCCACGCAGAGGGGATCGCTCTGATAGGACTCGTAGGGCGTGGTACCCACCGAGAGGTTGACGACGCGGATGTTCTCCGCCGCGGCGTTGACCAGCAGCCAGTCCAGGGCTCTGAGCAGGCCGTCGAGGGAACCGGCCCCCGTGTCGTCGAGCACCCGCAGATCAACCAGTTCCGCCCGGGGCTCGATGCCGGTGTAGGGACGCAGGTCGGTGCCCCACATCATCGCGCCGTTGCCGGCGATCAGCCCTGCCACGTGGGTGCCGTGTCCGTAGGGATCCCAGGATCCCGCCGGAGGCCGACCGGTGAAATCCAGGTGTCCGACGATGCGCGTGGTGCCCGGACGACCGGCACGGGTGAAGTCGCGGTGATCGGCGATGCCCGAATCGACCACTGCGACGCGCACGGACAGCGGCGAGGGCCCGGTCATCGCGGTCATCGCGCGCACGCCGGTGGCCACACGTATGTGGCTGTCGAGCAATGGCCCGTCTCCCGGGTTCGTGTCGTTGGTGGTGGCCTTCGGGATGGCGGCCATCAGCAAGTCGCGATTCGGCGTGACGTAGTCGACGGCTGCGGAGTCGAGCATGTCGGTCAGCCGATCGATGCTGACCTCCACCACCGCCAGGCCAAAGTCCGCGTGGTTGGCGATGACCGTCCCACCGATCGAGGCCAGGTCGGTGGCCAGGGAATCGGTCGCTCCGCTGTAGCGGGTGACCAGGCGAACGGTGTCCGTGCTCTGATGTCCTTCGAGGGACAGGGCCAGATCCGGCGAGGCCTTGGCGCTGTCGCTGACGGCGACCTGGATCGCGGTGAGATCTGCGAGTCCGGCGTCCGTCCCGGAGCTGACGACATCCTGGGCGACGGTCGGCGTCAGTAGCGCCAGCAGCAGGGCGGCTCCCAAGGCCCAAGCCATGCGAGAATTTCGGTCGGTCATCGTTACCCTCTCTTTTCGCCCTTTTCGCCACGCCTGTGACGCCTTACGGGAGGCGGTGGCCCTCCCGACGACCAGACGCGTCCGGCGCCTGATTCGCGACAGCGGGATTGCAAGAGCCGGGCCACGAGCCCTGCGTCAGAAAACGACCAAAAGCGGGCAACCTCAGCCAGGCACTGCGGATCGGCTGATCTGCCGGAATTGCCGAACAGCGGACAAAGCGCCCGGACACGATCTTGTGCGGCCGGCTGACCGCTGGTCTTCGAGGCGATAGACTGCGAATCGGAGCAAACGACTTTGGCGGGGCCGCCGCCGAGGAGAAATTCGTCATGAGAAGTACGAGATGGTGATGTCCGCCGAGCCCCGCCTGAGCCTCGCCATCATCACTCTCAACGAAGAGAAGCTGCTTCCCAGGCTGCTCGAGGCGGCGCGGAGTTTTGCCGACGAGATCGTCGTGGTCGACAGTGGCTCGACGGATCAGACGCTGGCCATCGCACGCGCCCACGGCGCCCGCGTGATCGAGCACCCGTGGGAGGGATTCGGCCGGCAGAAGCAGCGTGCCCTCGAGGCGGCGCGAGGAGCCTGGGTGCTCTGCCTCGATGCCGACGAGGTGCCTGATGCCCGGCTGGCCGAAAGCCTGGCCCGGGTGGCCGGGAGCGAGGAGGGTGATATTGCCGGCTATGCGATGGACCGGCTCACCGCCTACCAGGGCGCCTACGTGCGTCACGCCTGGTCGCCCGACTGGGTCTTGCGCCTGGTGCGTCGCGGGCGAGGCCGCTGGACCGACCGCCCGGTACACGAGACGCTGGTG
>JALTMS010000490.1:2729-3347 GCA_027001345.1 Acidobacteriota bacterium
CTACGCCCGGGGACGGCGCTTCCACCCGACTCAGCTCCTGATCCGGCCGCCGGCAGCCTTTCTGCGGCGCTACCTGCTGAAGAAGGGTTTTCTCGACGGTGTACGCGGCCTGCTGGTGGCCGGCGCCACGGCGATCGGCGCGTTCATGAAGTACGCTTTTCTCTACGAGGTCGAGCGCGAGCAGCGCGCCAGGCAAAAGGAGAGCAGTCGATGACAGAGGGCACGCGCTTTACCTCCGGGGGCAAAGAGCGTCGGGCGATCCGGGCCGCGCTGCACGATGAACGCGCCGTGGTGCAGGTCGGCAAGGCGGGCCTCGAGCCGGAGGTGATCGTCTCGGTCGAGCAAGCTCTCGATGCCCGGGAGGCAATCAAGGTGGCCATCGGCCGCTCCTGTCCGCTGGAACCGGCGGAGGCGGCCACCGCCCTGGCTCGCGAAGTGGGTGCAGAAGTCATCGAACGCAAGGGTCGGGTGATCTCACTCTACCGTCCAGCAGAGGGGCCCTCCGAGAAGTGCTGAACCGGCTTTACCACTTCATCACCAGCGAGGTGGAGAACACCGTGTCCACCTCGTCGAAGGTGAAGACCACGTCGGGGCCGAGGTCGCCCTGGGGGTTGGGAA
>JALTMS010000491.1 GCA_027001345.1 Acidobacteriota bacterium
GTCCTCGACCTTGTCGACGACCGCGGCAAGATCAAGCTGAGCCACAAGGCGACCCTGGCTTCGGCCAACTGAGCCGCTCTCGAGCCTGAATCGCGGGCCCCACCTGGCATCTGCCGGGTGGGGCCCGCTTCGTGTCTCGGCCGTCGAGGTGTGGCGGGGGCCGACCAAACGTACTTCTTGCGATTTTGGAGATTCGCTTAAGTAATGTATGTGTAGTCGGTTAGGCCCCGATCTCCCGGAATGGGGCACAGCGCTTCGCCGCTTTGTTCGATAAGCTCTGCGCGATCCCCCACGCTTGTCGTCTTATAAGGGAGTGGAGGATTGGGCTGGCCCTCGGCCCACCACCTTCGTATTTTCATCCGTCGCGGCTCCGAGCCGTGTCCCCAGCTGTCCTCCGTCCCCCCGGGGCCCGTTGGGGAAGACCCATCCTTCCCGATTGAGCACAACCGTGAACTCTTATCGAAAACTGAAGACCGCCGCTGCGGGTTCTGCCTTGGTCCTGGCCTTCCTGGTCGGCGGGCAACCCGTCTCCGGGCAAGTCGTACAGTTGGATGGCGCTCTTCCCACCGAGGAGTCAGCCATCGCGACTTTCTTGACGGCACCCGACTGGGTCGTTCGTCAGGCTGACAACATCTGTGGGTTGAAGAACGCCCGCCAGCTCTCCAACCCCGGCAAGGTCGACTTCCCGTCGCTCTATGCTTCGACGCCCGAGGCGAAGAAGATCAAGCGTGACAAGATCGACCCGAACTCGCCCGAGGGCAGCCAGTTGCGCGCCGCTGCGTTCGAGCGCATCCGCAAGGCCTGCGAGCAGGTCATGAACGACCGCGCTCTGTGCAGCGTGTGGAAGAGCATCCGTAGCCGCTCCGGCAAGGTTGCTCAAGATGTGACCGAGACCGTTCGCGGCCTTCTTTGAGCCCGCGAGCGCGGTTCTTCCGCGCCGGTTTCGAGGTCCACTCCGTCGTAGCCTGTTTTCTGCCTAGGCTCCGGATGGTCGCGGCTTTTGGTGCGCGGGTAGAGAATCGATCCGGCGGTTTTGGTATTGGTGGGGCTGATATGAGCTTGGGTTGCAGGACAGATCGGCGAGTACGGTTTCTCGGAGTGCCCGTGATGGGGCTGCTCCTGGCCCTTGGTGCGGGCTGCGTCTCGGAGGACAAGCCAAGCGGCACGGGCGACAAGACGAAGGACTTCTGGTCCTTCTTCGAGACCGGCGAGATGGGTGTCGGTGGGCTCGAGGTCCCGCACGACCCGACGGTCGGTGCGAGTGTCCCCGACTTGCTGAATTCCTCGGGGGCCGAGCCGGTGGCCGGTGACGGCGAGCTGCCGCCGATGATCGATGCGGGCTTCGATGTCCCGGTCAACTGGTACCGCGAGTTCGGCGACCAAATCATGGTGCGCGAGGCGACCGACCCAGCGTCCGGGGAGGCCAAGACCTACATCACCAAGCCCTACCGGCTGCCCCTCGGCCGCGGGCAGAAGCTGCTCGACCTGATGAAGTTCTACGGCAACTTCACGTTGGTCGTGCTGGAAGCTGCGGGTGCGGCCCCGGTCGATCCGCCCGGTGAGGGCGTGGTCGAGGCGATCAACCTCGCGGGCTGGGAGGTCGAGAACTACGGCAACCTGCGCACCTGGCCGCCGGCGCCGATGAACTCGTCCGCGATCGGCGACCGCCTCTTGGTCACCACCGAGGCCGACCTCCTGTACGAGGTCGAGGACTTCGTCGACCTGTTCATGTCGGAGGTGCCGCAGATCGAGATCGAGGCCAAGATCATCGAGGTGATCGACACCGACGAGATGTATGTGGGCATCACTCCGCCGGACGGCGTTCCGATGTTCGACTTCCCCAGCGGGACCTTCCTCAACTCCTTCGACTACTCCTTCCCGAGTGGTGCTACCGGTAACCAGGCGCTCTTGAGCCTGTCCGGCATCCAGGACGGGACCAAGTTCAACGCGATCCTCGAGGCCGTCTCGTCGCTCGAGAACGTCGAGGTCGACTCGCGCCCGAAGATCGCCGTGCGCGAGGGCGGTGTCGCCAGCATCGAGGCGACCCAGGACGTGCCCTACTACAGCTTCACGGGCATCAACTCGGGCTCCGGTGCGTTCAATGCGAACCTGACCTACAAGACGGTCGGCATCAAGCTGTACGTCTCGCCCCACATCGTGGGCTCGAAGACGATCTCGCTGTTCGTCGAGATCGAGTCGAGCTCCGAGAGCGGCAGCATCGTGACCTTCGTGACCGACACGGGCGGCAGCCTCTCGACGCCGCGCATCACGACCCAGGTGGCGCGCACGACGGTCTACCTCGAGCCGGGCCAGGCGGTGATCATCGCCGGGCTGACCACCGAGAAGAAGGTCGACAACATACGCAAGGTGCCGTTCCTGGGCGACATTCCGATCCTCGGGCGCTTGTTCCGCTCGGACGGCAACAAGGTCGTGCGTAGCCATACGCTGTTCTACATCAAGCCCCGCATCCTGCAGGGCATCGATAGGACCTATGAGTTTTAGCGCGCCAGAAGGGAAGAGCGGCCGTGTGAAGGCCGTCTGACCTCGGAGTTCATCCCGATGCGTCTTCTAGTTCCCCCTTCCGCCCGTCCCGAGACACGCGGGGCGGCCCTCATGTTGGCCATCCTCGTGCTGGGGGTGCTGGTCCTGATCGTGCTGCAGATCACGCTTGGAAGCAGCGTCGACATGCGCGTGGCACAGAACGACCTGGAGCAGACCAACTTCGATGCGGCGATCGAGTCGGCCATGCTGAAGACGATGCAGGACCTGGCCGATGATGCGGATGCGGGGGCCGAGGCGGGGGCTGGCGCTGGGATGCCCGGCGGCGGTCCGGGCGGCGGTACTCAAAGTACGGCCGGCTTCGGCGACGCTGCGGGGGGTGAGGACCAGGCCACGGGGCCGGTTGACTCGCGCCGTGACGACTGGGCGCGGCCGCAGCAGACCGAGATCAACGGTGTCTCGCTGCGCATCCTGATCCAGGACGAGGACAGCAAGTACAACGTGCTGACCATGCTGACGGAGGACGAGGAGGAGGCCGAGCAAGCCTTCAACCGGGTCGTGCGCGTGCTGGATCTATGCCGCGAGGGGACGCTCTCCGATATCGACGAGCCGGAGGCGCGCAACCTGGCCGAGGCGATGCGCGACTTCATGAAGGAGCGCGACAATGCGGTGCTGCCGCGGCCGACGCTCTTGACCGACCGCGAGGACATGCAGACCCTCGGGATGCCGCTGACCCTGCGGGACTTTGTCGTGCTGCCGGGGTTCGACGAGTTCATGTTCCGCGACTACCGGGATGCCGAGGGCACTGTCGTCCACTCGATCGGCTCGTTCTTGACCGTCTC
>JALTMS010000492.1 GCA_027001345.1 Acidobacteriota bacterium
CCACGATCAGGGGTACGGGACCCGCCGGCCGGATCCGTCCGACGATCCGCGCCCCCTCCGAACCGGAGCAGGGCAGGGGCCAGCGCTGAGCGCCGAGCAACCAGCCCCACTCTTCCTGGAGATCGTCGATCGCGCTCCAACCCTGGTGCAGCTCCAGGCTCCAGCGCAACGCGGACCGGGAGTCGCCCGATCCGGCGGATCCGCTCGAGGCGCTGGACTGTGACGACATAGGGAACAACCTTCCCGTCGGGCCTCCCGGCCGGTGGAGTTACCCGACACTGTCAATATGGTGACTGCGAAGTTCTTCGTCAAACGATCGCCCAGCATCCCCCGAAAGGCCCGTGGGCGCGGCAAGATCCAGCCTAAAAAGTTGATTTATAATGATTTAGCTTTTTCTGTTAGACTGCCTGACAGGCGTTTTTTGACGGAGGTTGGCAAAGGGCTTAAGATCTTCATGACTAACACGTTAGTTCCCCCTCCCTTTCCAGCTTCGGCACCAGTTTCTCTACAGGAGCGCACCATGGCGACTCGTCCAGACCGGGGTCGGGTGGAGATCGGTACCGACGAGTGCAAGGGCTGCCTGCTCTGCACTGCCGTCTGTCCGGTCCACGTTCTCGTTCGTACCAAGACCCTCAACAAACAGGGTTATTTCCCGGTGGAGTACACCGGCTCCGGCTGTACCGGCTGTGGCTTCTGCTTCTACGCCTGTCCGGAGCCCGGCGCGATCACCGTCTTCCGTCTCGAGAAATCGGCCTGAGCACACTCGGGGCCCAAAAGCGAGAGGTGAATCATGTCTTCGAGCCTTAAGCGGCCGCCCCTTCTGATCAAGGGGAACGAGGCCATCATCAAGGGTGCGATCCTCGCCGGCTGCAAGACCTTCTTCGGCTATCCCATCACTCCGGCCAGCGAGATCGCCGAGGCTGCCGCCCGGGACTTTCCCGCCGCCGGCGGCACCTTCATCCAGGCCGAATCCGAAACGGCGTCGATCAACATGGTCTACGGTGCGGCCAGTGCCGGTGTGCGCACCATGACCGCCTCGTCGGGCCCGGGCATCAGCCTGATGCAGGAAGGCGTCTCTTACCTGGCGGGCTCGGAATTGCCTGCCGTGATCGTCAGCATCGTTCGCGGCGGCCCGGGGCTGGGGAACATCGGCCCCGAGCAGAGCGACTACAACCAGATCGTCCGTATCGGCGGTCATGGCAACTACCGCAACCCGGTCCTCGCACCGGCCACCGGGCAAGAAATGTGCGACCTGACGATCCGCGCCTTCGAGATCGCCGATCGCTACCGCACACCGGTCTACCTGATGGCCGACGGCTTCACTGGACAGATGATGGAGCCGGTCTCCTTCCCCGACCCGGTCCCCCCTCTTCCCGAAAAGGAGTGGGCCGTACGGGCCGACGCGGAATCCCGCGAGAACCTGATCTCCTCGATCTTCCTCGAGCACGATCAGCTCGAAGAGCACAACCGCAAGCTACAGCGCAAGTACAAGGAGATCGCGGCCAACGAGGTGATGGTCGATGATTTCCTCGTCGAGGACGCGACGATTCTCGTGGTGGGTTACGGCATCATGTCCCGCGTGCTGCGCTCGGCCGTGCGGGCAGCCCGCGAAGACGGCCTGAAGGTCGGTCTGGTGCGGCCGATCAGCCTCTGGCCGTTCCCCAGCGACCACCTCGAAGCCCTGGCGGAAAAGATCGATCGAATCATCACCTTCGAACTGAGCAACGGCCAGATGGTCGAAGACGTGCGGCTTTCGGTCCACGACAGCGTCCCGGTCCACTTCTACGGCCGGATGGGCGGCAACGTCCCCTCTGCCGAAGAGTGCCTCGAAGTCATCCGGCGCTACGCGGCCGAAGGAGGAAAGTAGCATGAGCAGTGCACCGGTCTACAAGCCCTTTCTCCAGCGGGCCGACAGCTTCTACGACACCTTCCAGCGCAAGTCGGGCAACAAGGAAGTCACGCACTACTGCCCCGGCTGCGGCCATGGCGAACTGCACAAGATGATGGCCGAAGCGATCGACGACCTGGACATCCGCGATCGCACGGTACTGATCAGCCCCGTCGGATGTTCGGTCTTTGCCTACTACTACTTCGACGTGGGCAACGTGCAGGCGGCGCACGGTCGCGCACCGGCCGTCGGCACCGGCGTACAACGCTCGCGGCCCCACTCGATCGTCATCTCCTACCAGGGCGACGGTGACCTGGCCGCCATCGGTTTGAACGAGATCCTCCAGGCCGCCAACCGCGGCGAGAAGATGGTGGTCTTCTTCGTCAACAACGCAATCTACGGCATGACCGGCGGCCAGATGGCGCCGACCACGCTTCCCGGCATGCGCACCACCACCACCCCTCTGGGCCGCGATCCGCGGCTGGCAGGCAACCCGATGCGGATGTGCGAGCTGGTCGCCCAGCTCGAGGCGCCGATCTTCGTCGCTCGCGGCTCGCTGGCCTCGCCCAAGGAGATGAAGCGAACCCGCAAGCTGGTGCGCAAGGCGATGGAGATGCAGGTCGAGGGCAAGGGCTTCTGTTTCGTGGAGGTCCTCTCCGCCTGCCCCACCGGCTGGGGGATGACTCCCGTCGATGCCCAGCAGTGGATCGAGGACAAGCTGACCCCCCACTTCCCCCTGGAGATCTTCGTCGACAAGACCGACCAGGAGCGGTTGGAATACGTCACCCCGGAGTCCCCGCCCCGGGAGAAGCTGCACGAAGTACTCGGCATCGAGGCCGATACCAAGACCATGCCTGCGGCGAACCCCGATCCGGCCCACGCCAATCCCCGGATCAAGGTCGCCGGTTTCGGCGGCCAGGGCGTTCTGCTGCTCGGCCTGGGTCTGGCCCAGTGCGGCATGATGGAGGGACGCAAGGTGGCCTGGCTGCCCTCCTACGGGCCCGAGATGCGAGGCGGCACCGCCCACTGCCACGTCAACATCAGCGAAGACGAGATCGGCTCGCCGCTGGTCTCCCGCCCCACGGTGCTCGTCGCGATGAACCAGCCCTCGATGGAAAAGTTCGAAGGCGAACTGGTTCCCGGAGCCTTGCTGCTGCTCAACGACTCGATGGTTCCCGGTCAGCCCTCCCGCGATGACGTGGACGTGGTCCGGGTGCGGGCGACCGAGATGGCCGAGGATCTGGGCAATGTGCGCGCGGCCAACATGGTGATGCTCGGCGCGTTCGCCGGTTACACGGGCGCGTTGAACCTGGAGACCTGCCTGGCTTCCCTCGACACGCTGATCAAGCGCACGGCCCTGATCGATCTCAACCGCAAGGCGATCACCGCCGGCTTCGAGGCGGGGCGGAAGGCGCGCGGCTGAAGTACGTCAACATGCGCTGAGGCGTACAAGAAAAGGGCACCCCGAAGGGTGCCCTTTTCCATGGGTTCCACGTTGCCTTTCTTCAGCGGACGCGAATGCGTCGGGAGGCCTGCATTTCCCGCAGACCCCAGCGACCGAGGAAGATCCCGATCATCGTCCCGCCACCACCGAGAATCGCTGGCGCCGCCGGCTGGTCGGCGGACATGGCAGCGAGTAGAAGCCCGGCAACAGGAACCAGCACTGCCCCCCCCAAGGCCAGCAACCCCAACCCTTTGCGCCCCGAGCGGCGCCGAGTGGTGACGTACATCTGATCCTCCTTCATCTTGGACGGACCCACTCGTCTATGGGTGACCCTACTTGCCTTGAGTTGAACTTACTGTCTGGCGAGGGGGGGGCAAGCCGCACCGGGCGCCCGGAACAGGGGCGAAACGGCCCGAAAGGGATTCGACAGTCGCCGAATCCTTACAAATCGATGAAGGGACTGGAGGCTACCAGCGGTAGAGGGTCGCGGCCCAGGTGAAGCCCGCCCCGAAGGAAGCGCTGAGCACCAGGTCGCCGCGCTCGAGACGCCCCTCTTCGTAGGCATCGGCCAGCGCCATCGGGATCGATGCTGCCGAAACGTTACCGTACTTGTGGATCACCAGGTAGGTCTTTTCCATCGGCACCCGAGCGCGATCCGCGGTGGCCTTGATGATCCGCACGTTGGCCTGGTGCGGGACGAAGAGATCGATCTCTCCGTTGGTCAGCCCGGCCTGTTCGAGCACCTCACCCACGGCCTGCTTCATGGCCCGTACGGCGTGCTTGAACACCTCGTTGCCGGCCATGTGCACGGTGTGCATCTGTTCGGCAACAGTGGCCTCGGTGGCGGGATGGCGGGTACCCCCCGCGGGCTGCCAGAGCAACGACGCCAGACGACCATCCGCCCCCCAGCTCGAGGCGAGCAGACCGTCCTTCTCGTGATCGCCGGGGCCGATCACAGCTGCGCCGGCGCCATCCCCGAAGAGCACGCAGGTGGTACGGTCGTGCCAGTTCATCACACGGCTGAGGGCCTCGGCTCCGACCACGAGAACGTGCCGCGCCCGACCGGAGGCGATCAGCGAATCGGCGAGCTGGTAGCCGTAAAGAAAGCCCGAACAGGCGGCCGAGATGTCGAGCACGGGAATCGTACCCAGCCCCACTTTGGGCTGGGCCCAGCAGGCGGTAGAGGGGAAGACAGTGTCCGGCGTGGCAGTGCCGACGATCATCACGTCGATGTCGGCGGGGGTCAGGCCGGCGCGCTCGATGGCCTGACTCGCCGCCTGAGCAACCATGTCGCTACAGTCCTCTCCCTTTTTCAGATGACGACGCTCCTTGATGCCCGTCCGCGTCGTGATCCACTCGTCCGAGGTATCGACGAGACGCTCCAGGTCGTGATTGGTCACCACAGTCGATGGAACCGCCGAAGCAATACCGAGGATCCTGGCACCCATTTCACTTCCTCCTGGCACTGCGATGCACCGCACCGCAGACCGCCTTGACCGGAACGGGCCCGGTGGGAAGATGAGTGTGCCTGTCGATTGTCATGCTTTCGTCACGCAGTGGAAAAAGTGGTGTAACCGAGGGAGCATCAGCTCAATACGGAAGAAAACCGTACCTTTCAGACAGAAGGTTCGCTGAACTTTTGCTAGTCCGTGTAAAGTAGCATGGGGCGGCGACTTTCGAGGAAGGCAGCCTGCTCCACCTGCCACGCCGCCGCCAACTCCCGGGGATCGGCCCCTTCCTCGAGGGACTCGCGCCACCCGGGCCCGCCGGCCAGCAAATCGATGGCCGGACGGTCGGAGACGAACTCGTAGGGCTCCCGGCGCCAGCCGAACGCATCGCCGCCAAGACGCCGGCAAGCCGCAAGAACCTCGAGACCGGTACGCAGAGGGCGGAAGGTGCGCCGGTCGGTGACGTGGAGCTGGACGCCGCCACAGAGCCGGCCAGCATGCTTGTGGAAGGCGGGTACGAAGCTCACCGGCCGAAACGCGACCCCGGGCAGCTTTCGTTCGTCGAGAGACCGAGCCAGCCGAAGGGCATCGAGAAAAGGCGCGCCGATCAGTTCGAAAGGGCGCGTGGTGCCGCGACCCTCGGACAGGTTGGTGGCCTCCACCAGACAGGCGCCGGGATAGACCAGAGCGGTGTCCAGGGTCGGCATGTTGGGAGAGGGCAGGACCCAGGGCAGACCCGTCTCGTCCCAGTACTGCTCACGCCGCCAACCCTGGACGGGGACGACCTCCAACTCCACGTCGATGTCGCGCTGCCGCCGGGCCCACATGCAGAGTTCGCCCAGGGTCATGCCGTGCCGGTTGGGCACATCGAGTTCGGAGACGAAGGAGTGGTAGCGTGGATCGACGCGGTTGCCCTCGACGGTCAGGCCATCGAGAGGATTGGGACGATCGGCGACGATCACCCGCACGCCCACCCGCGCAGCGACTTCGAGCAGGCGGATCGCCGTCGCAGCGAAGGTGTAGTAGCGGGCACCGACGTCCATCAGGTCGATCACCACCGCGTCGAGCCCGTCGAAGGCCGTCCTCGGGGGGGTCAGCGAGGCCTCGTCGTCACCATAGAGACTGATGACCGGAAGGCCCGTCAGAGGGTCGCGAGTCTCTGCCACCACCTCCATGTCTTGCAGGCCGGCCATCACGCCGTGTTCCGGGGCGAATTCCCGTTCCACCTGCGCGCCGGCGGCCGACAGCAGATCGACTGCATGACGCAGGCGGCCGTCCACCGAGGCGGCATGGCAGAGCACGCCCACCCGAACTCCCGCGACCCGCGACCCGCGTTCTTCGCAGAGCACCTCGATACCGGCCCGAGTTCTGCTGCTCACAGATCTTCTCCACCGGAATTCCCGCTGAACTCGACACCGGACCAGGGATCTTCGTCGAGGAGTTCCACCTCGCCCACCGGCGAGGGAGCCAGCTCGATGCCGATCTCCACGCTCCGCCCGGTCTGCCGCAGGGTCCAGTGAGCCACGGTCTCTGCCCCCTGGTCGAGCCAGGCCATCACAGCCTCGCTGAATTCTCCGGCATCCGCCGCCGTGTCCCAGGTGGTGAGGATGCGCAGCCGTTGTTCGACTGCGGCGGCGGACGCGTTGTCGACACCGGTGCGGTACGCCTTTCCCGACCCGGTACCAGCAGCGGGCCGGGTATGCCCGGCCCCCACAGATGGCTCCGGGCCGGTGCCGCCGGGCCGAAGATCCCCCAGACGTTTGCCGCTCCTGCTCGATCCCGATCGATCGCTGTCCGCTTCGAGCAGTTCCACAAGATCGCCGTCCCAACCAGCGGCGGCCGCCGCTGCCCGCGAAGGGTCGAGATGAACACCGAGCCAGGCCGCGATGCCGAGTTCACCGAGCTGCAGCCTGGCGGCCTGCCGCCAGCCTGCTGGTGGAGGCGGAGCCTGCAGCTCGGTGGGCACGTCCCCGCGCCGGTCGGCGTGCAGCAGTTGCTCGCTCGACAGCGGCGGCCGCCGCCACAGACGCTCGACCCCCTCCCAGCCGCCTCGCTGCCAGGCATCGGTGACGAGGCGGGTGCCGAGATGATAGGGCTCGAGCAGCAACGTACGAATCCACGCCGGCGCCTCGGCCAGCCGCGGAGCGCCCTCGAGGGGACGCTCCTCGAGACCACGCAGGAAGTTCTCCACATCCGGGTCCCCGCCTGGCGAAGTAGCGATCAGCATCGTCAGCACCGCGTCCCCCTCGGCCAGAGCCAGCCAGGCGAAGTGCCGATCCTCCCGGCCGGGACCATCGACCACCCGGCGGCGCCGCTCGAAGCCGAAGTGCTGGTCCACCAGCGCATGGTCGTACTCGTGGATCAGCACCGTGGCCGAAGGCAGCTCGGCAGCCGCCCCCGACCCGGCGAAGACCACCATCACCCCTCGCTCCCCATCGTACAGACCCAGCGCTTGCTCGCCGAGAATGGCCTCCAGTTCTTCGCGCAGAGCATAGCCGGCGGGCAGGAGCTGCAATCCTTCGAGAATGCGCCCCTGGCCCCGGGCCACCGATTCGGGGAGTTCGCCAGCGATCAGCCTGTCCAGCAAGCGCCGGCCGTCTTCCGGTGAGGGTGTCTCCACCGGCACATCCCGCAGGAAGGGAAGGCCGCGAACCCTCTGCACCGCCGCCTGAGCCTGCTCGAGGACCCGGCTCAGCCCGCCGTCAGGTTCAGCTCGAGCCGGTGACAGCGGCGCCAAAGCCAGCAGCGCAACAAACAGGTACGACCACCCCCGGCGCATCACGAAGGGTGACGCTTCTGCCCTTCGCGCCGGTGGCTTTCCACCGACGCCGGCGGCAGGCTCCGGCGCTGCTGCTCGAGGGCCCGGCGTCGTTCCTGGTAGAGCCGGGCGACATCCGGCGGCAGGATACGCGCTGCCAGGTCGCTGACCGTAATGGCGTAGGGCAGGAGCACCGACTCTCCGAGCACCGCCGAGCCGGGCGGCAAAAAGGCGGTCAAACCCACCAGCAGGCCAGAGATGCCCAGGCACCCTCCCACCAGCCCCACGGTGGCACCCACCAGCCGATCGACCCAGCCCACCTCCGCCGAGGCCACCAGCTTGCGAGCAATCCAGGCGGCCAGCCCAGTCAGCAACAGACCGCAGGCCAGCACCAAAATGAAGGCGACGATTCGCGCCACCTGCCCGGAAGCCAGCACCCCGGCAAACCACTCGGGCCCCCGGGCCGCCAGTCGCAGAGCCAGAGCCAGAGAAACCGCCAGGCCCGCCATACCGATGGCGATCCTGACGAAGCCCTTCCACAGCCCATAGACCGAGCAAACCGCGAGAATCACCGCCATGCCGATGTCGAGACTGCTCATGGATCGAGAATAGCAGAGTGCTCGCTTTCGTCTACTGCTTCGATGACTTGCCCATGGCCCAATCAAGTAATGGACTCGACTTTCCGGGGGAGGAGGCCTTCTGAATTGAACGGTCTCCGGGGATCCGTAGATGGTGAACACCTACGAGCCTGGACTGCCACTTCGTTCTCTCCTCACGTTCCACCGGGAGAAGGAACCGAAGGAGAAGAGAGCACCGATGAGATCGCTCAGCCGTCCTGGGGGGCCGGGGGCTGCAAGCTCTCGTGGTGGCGTGGAATCTCCGGGCGGAAGACGGCCTGTACCGGACCGCCGTATTGCCGGTACTCGTCGAGACGGCATGAGGGCACCAGCACGTCTCCGTGGATGATCGCGTCGGGACATGAGTCGCACATGTTCTGCAGCCCGTCAGTGTACCAATCGGTGGGTTGAATCACCGCCAGGGAAAGCAGGTCCACGCCTTGCAGCAGACGTGATGGCGCTTTCATGGCGCGCCACAGGTAGCGGCCGAGAGCCTGCCGCAGAGGGCGGTCCACCAGACCACCGGCGAAGATCAGGCGGGAAGGCGAGCCTCCGACGAACGACGGATAGCGCCCCCGCAGCAAGTGGCTGCCGACGGTGGCCAGCTCGGCGGCTCGGGGGCCGATCCAGCCGAGGATTTCCCCGCGCTGAACGACCACGGTGGCCAGCAGCCACTTCACTTCGTCCTGCTTGTGGGTGCCATTGAGATACGAGTGGGGCGCGATGCCTCCGAGGGCCTCGTCAACCTGCTTCCAGACCTCCCGTGCGGTGTAGCGGCGCTCATGTGAGATGACCGCCAGCCGCCCCACCTCCACGGGATCGACGCTCTCCCCGGTGGGAGTCAGGCAACGCTCCACGTCGCGGGGATCCGGATAGTAGCGGAAGAGGTCGAAGGTCAGACTCGCCAGTCGTCCGGCCCGGCTCACCGCCCAACTCAGCATCGCCGGCAGGTGCCGGTGCGAGGCCTCGTAGAGTGTGGTGATGAAACCGCATTCGATGCCGTGCGCCGTAACCCGCTCGAGCAACTCGTCCCTCAACGCCAGCAGTTCGGCCTCGTTCCGATCCTCCCACCCGGGTCGTCCTTGTCCCGAATCCACGTGAATGTTCAGGCGATCGAGGCCGGCAGCGGCCAGCGAGGCGAGCCGGCTGTCATCGAGACCCATGCCATTGGTCAGCACCATCACGTGCACCCCGCGGGAGCGGATGTAGCGGATCAGGTCCTCGAGGTAGTCCACCAGCAGAGGCTCACCGCCGGCGATCGAGAGCAGGTCGCAGTTCCTCAGCTCGATGGTTCGATCCACCAGCCCCCGGACTTCTTCGAAGGGCAGCGTCTGCCCCTGGTCCCGCCGGTAGCACGCCCGGCAACGCAGGTTGCAGCGCGAGGTGGGCTCGATCCAGCCGTTGACATTGTCTACCGCGCTCCACGGCAAACGGTAGAGCTGGCGACGGTCGAGATCCACGTATTCCTCCACTCTCAGAGAGAGGCGGGATTCATCGTCTCGCAGCGCCCGGACCCGCGACGCTCAGTTTCCCGCCATCTCGGGGCCCGCTCCGCCAAGCAGATCAGCGACCTTCCGCGCCACCGACTGGCCACGCAGACCGACTCCCGCGATCCGACCTTCCTGGTCGAGCAATATGGTGAAGGGGATACCGTGCACCTCGTACCGCCTGGCCAGCTCGGCCTTCCAGCCCTGACCATCGTAGATTTGCGGCCACGACACCTGGTTGTCGGTCAGCCACTGCTCGAAGGCCGCGCGATCGTCACCATCGAGGCTGACGCCTACGATCTCGAAGCCATGGTCCTTGTACTGCGCATAGACCTGCTTGAGATTGGGGATCTCGCCGACGCAGGGCCCGCACCAGGTGGCCCAGAAGTCGATCAACACCACCTTGCCCCGCATCGCGGCGAGATTCCACGTCTTGCCCGTGGTATCGACCCCCTCGAAGTCGCCCAGGCCCCGCATCTGAAGAGCGAGTTCGGAAAGTTTTCTCCGATAGTAGACACCCGCCTGCTCGTCATCTCGATATTTCTCTTCGAGCTGCGCGTAGAGTTCGCGGATCCGATCATCGACCTGCCGATCGGCGTCATACCACAGCAGCCAGGTTTCGTACGTCAGGGCCTTGGCTGCTTCGAAGGTGTCCGGGTAACGAGCGCGGAACACCTGGAGCTGGTCGATGAAAGCAGCCAGCCGGTCATCCGCATAGGGTTTGAGAGGCGTCTCGGATTCGGCCTCGTCTTCCTCGTCGGCACCTGCCGCGGAAGCTGAGGGCAGATCGCGCGACCACCAGTTCCAGAGCAGCCTGAGCCACTCCACCTCGCGGCGGTGTTCACCCTGGGGGAACTCTGCCAGGTAGGCGTCGGCGGCGGCGGCAGCGGCCTTGCCGTCCTCACCCCACGACGCGAGAAACCAGGCCTGTCGAAACGCCCCCATCTGCTCGACGAACCGAAAGGCCGCACGTTCGTCGTCCACCCCGCCGGGATGCTCGGCTCGATACCGCCCGAGTGCGGCGACCCACTCGTTGAGCAACTGGTTCTTCCTCTCCTCCGCCCGTCGATAATCGTAGAGATAGCGCGAGGCTTCGAGCCGATTGGCCTGTTTTCGGAAGTGTTCATCGAGGGACTTCAGCGACGCGAAAGCCGGCGCTCGATCGAGGTCGATCGGCCGATAGAGGCGGGTCGCATACTGCTCGTCCCACCGTTCGGCCTGCTCTTCCATCTTGCCCATCAGTTCTTCGAAGCGCGGATCGTCGCGCACAGCCGCCAGGTCCGGATCTTCCCGGCAACGCTCGGCATACCAGAACCCCATCGCAAATGCCTGCTCGAGCTTGTCGAGCGCAGCGTCGACCTGGCCTTGCCGGCCGTAGGCGCAAGCCATGTGGTAGAAGGGCTCGGGATTCTCCGGCGCCATGGCGCTGAGGCGCTTGAAGGCCGCCTGCGCCCCAGCATCATCTCCCTTGTCGAGAAGCTCGTATCCCTCACCAACCAGCCGCTGATAGGCCTGCCAGGGGGGAGTCGGCGAACAACCGACGAGCAGGACGAAAACCACCGAACCGAGCCACGACAAGACTACGCTACGACGCATGATCATGATCTCCCCATCCGTTCAACTCTTCGCACCGCGTACAGTATACAGAATGGAAGCGGCAAAAAGAGAAACGGCGCGCCGCCCGAGGGCCGACGCGCCGCAGTCGACGAGGAGCTGACCCGCCCGTCAGAATCGCAAGGTATAGGTACTCTCTGGCGGCGTGGTGATGAAGAGGAAGATCGGCTGGCCCTCCTTGACGTAGTCCAGCCGCTCGGGCTCGGTGCGCAGGGTGACCTCGGCCTTCTGCTCGACAGTGATCTTGTCCGGCAGACGGCGATCACAGCTCTTGGGCACCTTGACCTTGTAGGTCCCGTAGGCCAGACCCACCAGGTTCTTGACCGGCAGGCCGTTGAGATAGAGTTCCGGCGTACAAGGACCACCCTCGTTGGCAAAGGCGAAGGAGAAACTGTTGGGATTGAGCACGATCGGATCCGGGACCCCGCCCTGCCGCAGGTAGAACTCCAGCGGCTCGACACCGGTTCCCGCCGCCGTAGCCCGATAGCGCCCCGGCGGCAGGACCACGCGGAACTCCTCGAGTCCGGCCTTGACCCGCTCGGCGAAGCGCTCCTGAGCCAGTTCGAAGGAGGCCTGGGAGAAGGCGTCATTGCGTCCGCCGATCCTTTCGAGGGTCATTCCCTCGAGCTGGCTGGAACTGAACTCCCGAACCCGGAACCGCGTCACCACGCCCGCCGACCAGAAATGCTTGAGATCCTCCACAGCCTCCCGCG
Organism: Acidobacteriota bacterium; assembly: GCA_027001345.1. Lineage (GTDB taxonomy): Bacteria > Acidobacteriota > Polarisedimenticolia > J045 > J045 > JALTMS01. The sequence continues at coordinate 11,970 of JALTMS010000492.1, forward strand.
GGCTGGTCATCCGGAAGACGACCTCGCTGACGCCGGAGAGCAGGCCCGGCCGGCCGGAGCGCTCGATATCCACGTCCCAGTCCGCCGGATCGTAACCGAGCAGATCGAGAACCTTCTCGTACTGCACGATCGAGCCCTCGAGGTCGACGCCCCGAGCATGAAGCAGAGCGGCCTGGAAGTGGGCCTTGGCAACCGTCTTCGTGATCTCGCCGAGCACTCGGCGGTCCTCGACGAAGAGCTTGTCGGTAGCGTAGCGACTGTCGATCTCGTCGACATAGTGCTCGACGTCGTAGAGCGCCGCATCGACCATCTGCTTGGTCACACCATCGCCTTGCAGCAACGTGTGATAGGAGGTGATCGCCCGATAGATGTTCTGGATCTGTTCCAGCTCACGCTCGGGAGAGGTCTCGGCCAGAGCCGGCGCCAGCAGCACGATCGTCAGCGCGAGG
>JALTMS010000493.1 GCA_027001345.1 Acidobacteriota bacterium
GCCGGCGGCGGGGTCGATACCGAAGTCGTGGACACCGACCAGAGATGGATGGCGGAGCAGCGAAAGAACCCGGTACTCCTCGGCCAGGGCCGCAAAGCCGCCGTCCTCTTCAGGGCCTGCTCGCAGTAGCTTGAGCGCCTTGCGCCCCAGCTCACCCTTGCCGTCCTTGACACGCAGGACGGTGCCCTGGCTGCCTCGGCCGAGCAGGTCGAGGACTTCCCAGCGGCCAGCGATCACCCGCAGGAAATCGGCATCGACTTCCCAGCGTTCCATCCAGCGGTAGATCGTCGCGCGGGAGATGCCGAGCAGGCGCCCGGCCTGCAACCGGTTGCCACCGGTCTGCTCGAGCGCTTCGACAAGCTCCTCGCGGCGGATTTCTGCCCCTCGACTCACCATTGCTTCCGTTTTGTCTCAGCGCGTGTTCGCCGAACAATTCCCCTCGTGTCATGTACGGTGACAGATGCCCGGAAGCCACGTCAAGCGCAGAGTTTGAATGGGACACAGATACGACCCCGACCAACCCCGTCCGGGCTTGTTCCCGGGGCCGTCGAAGCGCTACAGTCGCCACCGCGCCAGCGGGTGCCCGAAGGAGACCGAGCCGTGAGCCAGCAGCCGCCCGAGCCGGGCTTCCACATGTCCTCCGAAGAGTTTCGACGCTGGGGTCGAGAGGTGATCGACTGGATCGCGGACTACCACGAACGGGTCGAGACCCTTCCCGTGCTCTCCCGCGTCGAACCCGGGGCGATCCGCCGCGCCCTGCCCGAGCATCCTCCCGAGCAGGGCGAGGGGTTCGAGCGAATGCTCGCCGATCTCGACGAGAAGGTGTTGCCCGGCATCACGCACTGGCAGTCGCCCAATTTCTTTGCTTTCTTTCCCGCCAACGTTTCCTATCCCTCGATCCTCGGCGAATTGCTCTCCGCTGGTCTCGGCGTGCAGGGCATGCTGTGGACCACCTCTCCGGCCTGCACGGAGATCGAGACCCTGGTGCTCGACTGGGTCGTCGAGCTGCTCGATCTGCCCCGTACCTTCCACTCCAGCGGGGCAGGTGGGGGCGTGATTCAGGACTCGGCATCGAGCGCGACCCTCTGCGCCCTGCTCGCCGCTCGCCATCGGGCCGCGGAGGCCCCCGCCGAGGCTCTGGTGGCCTACGCCTCGACCGAGGCGCACTCGTCGGTGGACAAGGCGATGGAGATTGCCGGCCTCGGTCGCGATCGCCTGCGGCGCATCGCCGTCGATGCGGACCGTGCCCTCGACCCCGCGGCCCTCAGCGCGGCGATGGCAGAGGACCGGGCTGCCGGCCGCCGCCCCTTCTTCGTGGTGGCCACTGTCGGGACCACGTCGTCGCTGGCCTTCGATCCGCTCGACGCGGTAGGTGCGGCGGCTCGTGCCGAGGGGGCCTGGCTGCACGTGGATGCGGCGATGGCGGGCACGGCGGCAGTGTGCCCCGAGCTGCGCTGGATTCACCGCGGACTCGAGCAGGCCCAGAGCTATTGCTTCAACCCCCACAAGTGGATGTTCACCAACTTCGACTGCGATTGCTTCTACGTCAGCGATCGACAGGCGTTGATCGATGCTCTCAGCGTGGTGCCCGAATACCTGCGCAATCGGGCCTCCGAATCGGGGCAGGTGATCGACTATCGGGACTGGCAGGTACCACTCGGCCGCCGCTTCAGGGCTCTCAAGCTGTGGTTCGTGATCCGGCACTACGGCATCCGGGGGCTGCGGGCCCATGTGCGACGCCATGTGGAACTGGCCGCCGGTTTCGCTCGCTGGGTCGAGTCTCATCCCGAGCTGGAACTGGCCGCGCCCTGCCGACTGAACCTGGTCTGCTTCCGCCACCGTCGAGGCGACCGGGCCTCCGAGGACCTGCTCGAGGCGCTCAACGCCAGCGAGAAGCTCTATCTGACCCACACACGACTCGACGGGCGTTACGTGCTACGGATGAGCATCGGTCAGACCCGCACCGAAAGCCGTCACGTCGAGCAGGCCCGCGAGGCGATCGACGCGATCGTCTCGAACGGACGCCTGCCCGGATCAGCGTGAGGAAGCCGCTGTTCTGCGGGGCCACCACCAGGCGCTGAGGGTGAGCAAGCTACCGAAGATCACTGCCGAGACGGCCCCCTCGGCCAGCAGGGTCAGCACTCCGGATGGGGGAGGGAGCCACCGGCGCAGGGCCAGCATCAGCCCCGCGGCTAGCAATGCGGCGGGGTAGACCGGCAGCACCACCTCGCGCAGGAATCTGCCGGCGTCGATGCCCAGGGGTGGGAAGACGAAACGAAACTGCGCGGGCAGGGCGAGGGCATAGCCGGCCAGGGTGCCAGCCACCACTCCCCACACCCCGAAGCGGGGTGCCAGTGCCACGGAGAGCGCCAAGTTGAGCACGGCGGCGACCAGAGCGATGGCTGACAGGCGGCGGACCTGGGCCTGGGCGATGGCACTCTGGCCAGGGAAGTTGGTCAGTCCGGCAAACGCCCAGTAGCTGACGAAAACCGCCGCTGGCAGGGCCCACCGCTGCCATTCGGCTCCGAGCCAGATGCGCAAGAAATCGCCGGAGAAGATCATCGCCGTGCCGACCACCGGAAGCACCAGGGCCAGGTGGTAGCGAGTGCCGCGGTAGAGTACTTGTTCGACGGCGGAGCGGTTGCCGCGGGCCGCCTCCCGGGCCACCAGGGGCATCAAGGCCGAGCCCAGAGTGCCCTGAAACTCTCGCACCAGGTTGTGCAGCCGTGCGGTGACGTGGTAGGCGGTGACCGCCTCGGCCGAGACCATTACGCCAAGGATGACGTGGTCGGTCTGGTAGAAGATCAGCGAGGCGAGTTGCATCAGTGCCAGGGGAGCGCCGATCCGCCACAGGGAGCCGAGCAACTCCCTGGCGGGCGGCTCCTCTCCGGCGGGGGCGGGCAGCCGTCGCCAGGTCACGGCGGCCAGGATCAGAGCCTCGGCGGCGCGTACCGCGGCGAGGGCGCCGAGCACCATCCACAGCGGCTCGGCGGCGCGGGCGACGAGCAGGGTGGTCACCGATCCGCCGATCGCCGCTGCGGCGCGCACCCCGGCCAGGCGGGGGTACTCCTGCAAGCCCGCGAGGGTGTCGCCGAAGACGTTGCCCGCAAAGCGCAGGGTCAGCAGCAGACCGGCCAGGGCGAAGATCACGCGTCCCTCGTCGATCAAGGGGGCAGGCAGGCGGAACAGGCCCACGCCGCCGGCCCAGGCGAACAGCGCCAGGCTGCCGCCGAGCAGGATGCCGAGGGCCGCCAACCAACTCCCCGCCAGACGTACCATC
>JALTMS010000494.1 GCA_027001345.1 Acidobacteriota bacterium
ACCACGGCTGGGTACCGTGCTCTACAACACCCTCGAGAGCCTGCGAGTGATCTCCGGGCTGCTCTTTCCGGTGATCCCGGAAAAGATGAGTGCGCTGCGCGGTGCCCTGGGCCTCGACGCCCAGCGTATCGTACCCAGCCTCGAGGCCCTGCGCCGCTGGGGTGACCTTGGGGCGGGCCGGCCGATCGGCGCGCTGGACAACCTCTTTCCGCGGATCCAGCGTCCGAAGGCCTCGTCGGCAAAAAAGAAGGCCCCGGCCGGGAAGACCGAACGTCCCACCATCAGCTTCGGGCATTTTTCGAAACTCGACCTGCGGGTCGGCAAGATCGTCGAGGCGGCCCGGATCGAGGGTGCCGACCGCCTGCTTCGCCTGCGCGTCGACCTGGGCGAAGCGCAGCCGCGTCAGGTGGTCGCCGGCATCGCTTCCCACTATGACCCCGCCGACCTGGTCGGCCACAGCGTGGTCGTCGTGGCCAATCTCGAGCCGGCCGAAATCCGCGGTGTGCGCTCAGAGGGCATGATCCTCGCCGCCAGCCGAGGCAAGCGCCTGCGCCTGCTGACCCCCGACGCCGAGGTCGCTCCGGGCACGCCGGTGAGTTGAAGCATCTGCCGGACGGTCAGACCGACGAGAGTGAAACTCCAGGGGGAGGCGAAGACAGCGGGCAAGCCCCTCGACGGGACACATTCACCCAGCGCATCGATGGCTGGTCAGTCGGCCGGTCCGTCGGGGAACTTGACCACCGTCCCGGCCGGGATGAGCACGTGGTCCACGTGGCCGCCGACCGGAGGCTCTTCGACAATGCAGTGCAGATGGATCCTCGAGCCGCGGTGGGTGAAGACTCCCTGGTCACTGTCCGAGTAGAAGCCCACAAGGGCGGCGCGGGCCCGATCGCGGCGGGCGCGCACCGCCGATGCCAGGTGGTCCCCGTCATGGCCGCCTCCCTCACCGAGCCGACTTCCATCGATCACGTGCCACTGGAGATCTTCGAACTCTCCTTCCAGGAGGAACGGAAAGCGGGCATCAGCCGCCAGCCCCGCCGCCACTGCCAGGCTCGCGATCTGGGCACCAAGCTCATCGAACGCAATCGGCCGATCGATGACGACTCTCTGCCAGCGAGGGACCTTCGCGGCGACCAGCAGAGTCGCCATCAGGGAACTCTCGCGGACCTTCTCGGTTCGCCAGGTATCTCCTTCCCCCGGCATCGAGAGCCAGGCCGTTCCCCCGGCCACGGTGATCTCTCCGGCCAGACCTTCCAGCGCTCCGACCGCATAGAGATCCGAATCGGGAAGCATCTGGTCCAGGCCGACCACGCCGCCCGTTCGACCATCGTGCATGATGGCGCGCAGCTCCCCGTAGACCCGAACCCGGCCGTCCCACGCCTCGCCGTCGCCCGCAGGGGCCGCCGAGCCGCCCAGCAGCGTCACAACGGCCAGCGTCGCCCACCACCCGCGCTTTCCCATCGTCGACCTCCCTGTGTCGGCTCGCCAGGCCGGTCGGTCTCTCAGCGGGAGCGGGCCCGACGTTTGGGCGCCTTGCCCCGGGTGGCGAGGATCTGCGAGGCCTGCTCGAGGCTCAGTTGCTCGAGGGCCACCTCGTCGGGCAGCTTGGCATTCAGCTCGCCGTTGGTGATGTAGGGCCCGTAGGGTCCATCGAGCACCTGTACGGGACCCGCCCCCTCCGACGGCTGGCCCAGATCCTTGAGCACGGTGCGACTCGCCGCCCGCCGGCCGCGACCTCGTTTGGGGCGGGCCAGGATCTCCAGCGCCCGCTCGAGGGTGATGGTGTAGACGTCGTCGTCACCCGAGCGCAGCGAACGCGAGTCATCCCCACACTTGATGTAAGGGCCGAAGCGGCCGACAGCGGCGATCACATCCTCGCCGTTGTCGGGATGCTGGCCCAGGGTACGAGGCAGCGAAAGCAGCTTGATCGCCAGGGGCAGGTCCACCGTGTCTTCGGTGACACCGGAGGGGAGCGAGGCCCGCCGCGGCTTGGGGTCGCCCTTCTCCTTCGGGCTCTCGCCGAGCTGGACGTAGGGGCCGAAGCGGCCGTGCTGGGCGTAGATCTTCAGGCCGGTTTTCGGATCGACGCCCACCAGCCGGGGCCCTTCCTGCTTCTTGCGGATCAGTTCCAGGGCCCGTTCGAGGCTCAGCTCGTCCGGGGCGATCTCTTCGGAAATCGAAGCCATCACGCCGTTCATTTGCAGATAGGGACCGTAACGCCCGACCTTGACGATGACCTTCTCACCACTGACCGAATCGACCCCCACCTCGATCGCCGGATACTCGATCTTCGCCTCCACCCGGGAGATCTGGTCTCGCAACCCGGGGCGCTGCCGCCCCTCGCCGAAGTAGAACTGGCGGAGCTGGTCCTGCCAGTCGAGCTTGCCCTGTGCGATCTCGTCGAGCTGCTCTTCGAGCCGGGCAGTGAACTCCGTATCGACGTACTCGGCGAAATGCTGTTCGAGAAGCTGAGTGACCGCAAAGGCGGTGAAGGTGGGGATCAGCGCGTTTTTCTGCTTGCGCACGTAACCCCGAGCCTGAATCGTCTCGATGATCGTCGCGTAGGTCGATGGCCGGCCGATGCCCTCTCCTTCGAGCTTCTTGACCAGCGTCGCCTCGGTGTAGCGCGCGGGGGGCAGGGTGTGGTGTTCGAGAGGCTCGACACCGAGGACCTCGAGGCTCTGTCCGGCGGCCAGCGGCGGGAGGAAGGCCTCCCGGTCGGCGATCTCGGCATCGGGGTCGTCCGAGCCCTCGACATAGGCCCGCAGGTAGCCGGGGAATTCGATCGTCTTACCCGACGCGGCGAACACGGCCTGCGATCCACCCTTGCGGGTCGCTTCCACCTCGACGGCAGTACGCAGTACCCGGGCATCGGCCATCTGGCTGGCGATGGTGCGCTTCCAGATCAGCTCGTAGAGCCGGGCCTCGTCCCGCCCGAGGTGGCCGGCCACATCTTCCGGTCGCCTCGAAAGGTCCGTCGGGCGAATCGCCTCGTGCGCCTCCTGGGCACCGGCGGTGCGGGTCTTGTATTGCCGCCAGCCCTGGTGATAGTCGTCACCGAAGCGAGAGCGGATCACCTGCTCCGCCCCCGCCAGAGCCGTCTCCGAGAGCACCACCGAGTCGGTTCGCATGTAGGTGATCAAGCCGCCGAGACCCTGGCCGACGTCGATTCCCTCGTAGAGCCGCTGAGCGACGCGCATGGTGTGCCGCGCCGAAAAGCCCAGCTTGCGGTTGGCCTCCTGCTGCAAGGAAGACGTGGTGAAAGGGGGCGCGGGACGC
>JALTMS010000495.1 GCA_027001345.1 Acidobacteriota bacterium
GGCCGGCACCAGGCGGCCCATGATCACGTTCTCCTTCAGGCCGCGAAGCCGATCGACCGCACCGTTGATCGCCGCCTGGGTCAGCACTCGGGTCGTCTCCTGGAAACTGGCAGCGGAAACGAAGGAGTCGGTCGACAGGCTGGCCTTGGTGATCCCCAGCAGCAGGGGACGCCCCATCGCCGGCTCCCCACCCTCGGTGATGACCCGCTGGTTTTCCTCGCGGAAGCGGAATCGGTCGACCTTCTCTTCGAGGACGAAGCTGGTATCACCCACCTCCTCGATCTTCACCCAACGCATCATCTGGCGAACGATCACCTCGATGTGCTTGTCGTTGATGTCCACGCCCTGCAGCCGGTAGACCTCCTGAATCTCATTGACCAGGTACTCCTGCAGAGCGCTTTCTCCGAGGACGCTGAGGATGTCGTGGGGGTTCTTCGGCCCGTCCATCAACGCGTCGCCGGCACGCACCTCCTCCCCCTCGCGGGCGGCGATGTGCTTGCCCTTGGGGATCTTGTAGTCGCGGCGCTCACCCTGGGGCGAGATGACGTGTACGGTCTGGTGTCCCCGCTCGAGACCACCGTACTCGACGACGCCGTCGATCTCCGCGATCACGGCCGGCTCCTTGGGCTCCCGCGCCTCGAACAGCTCGACGACACGGGGCAGACCACCGGTGATGTCCTTGGTCTTGGTGGTCTCGCGAGGAATCTTGACCAGCACGTCGCCCGGCGAAACCCCCTGTCCGTCCTCGACCATCAGGATCGAGCGCACCGGCAGGTTGTACTCCCGGATCTTCTGCTTGCCCTTCTTGATCACGATCTTCGGCTGCAGCTTCTCGTCCTTGCTGGACTTGGCGGAGATGATCGTGCGCTGGACGAAACCGGTGACGTCGTCCTGCTCCTCCTTGACCGTGACACCCTCGACCACGTCCTGATAGTGAATGGATCCCTTCTCTTCGGTGAGGATCGCGAAGCTGTACGGATCCCATTCCAGGAGCTGCGCCCCCGGCTGGACCGCCTGGCCATCATCGACCTTGAGCACCGCGCCGTAAGCCACAGCATGGCGCTCGCGCTCGCCACCCCGATGATCGAGGATCACCAGGCTGCCGGCCCGGCTCATCACGACGTTGTCGCCGGCATCGTTCTTGACGTACTTGATGTCGAGGTATTTGACGGTTCCCTCGGTCTTGGCATCGGCGCGGGACTCTTCCCGAGCCTGGGCGGTTCCACCGATGTGGAAGGTCCGCATCGTCAACTGCGTACCCGGCTCGCCGATCGACTGGGCGGCGAGCACACCCACCGCCTGCCCCTTTTCGACCAGCCGGCCCGTGGCCAGATCACGGCCATAGCAGAGCTGGCAGACACCGCGCGGCTCCTCGCACGTCAGCACCGAGCGAATCCTCACCGCCTCGATACCGGCGAGCTGGATTTTCTCGGCCAGATCTTCATCGATCTCCTGGTTCTCGTCCACGATCAGGTCGCCGTGGGTCGGGTCATAGACCGCCTCGAGAGCCACGCGGCCGATGAGTCGGTCGCGCAGCGACTCGATCACCTCTCCACCTTCGACGATCGCCTTGACCGTGATGCCGTCGAAGGTGCCGCAGTCGCGGTCGATGATGATCACGTCCTGCGCCACGTCCACCAGACGCCGCGTGAGATAGCCCGAGTCGGCGGTCTTCAAGGCGGTATCCGCCAGGCCCTTGCGAGCACCGTGAGTCGAAATGAAGTACTGGGCGACGGTCAGTCCCTCGCGGAAGTTGGCAGTGATCGGCGTCTCGATGATCTCACCGGAGGGCTTGGCCATCAGCCCACGCATGCCGGCAAGCTGGCGCATCTGCTGCTTGCTGCCTCGGGCGCCGGAGTCGGCCATGATGTAGATCGGGTTGAACTCCGCGGAAGGATCGTCGTCGGCGCTGCGCATCCTCTCGAACATCGCCTCGGCCACCCGGTCGGTGACATCGGACCAGATCGCAACGACCTTGTTGTAGCGCTCACCGTTGGTGATCGCACCGTCGAGATACTGCTGCTCGACCTCGATCTGCTGCTTGCGCGCCTCTTCTACCAGCCGCGGCTTGTCCGCCGGAATCTCCATGTCATCGATGCCGATCGAAACCCCGGCCTTCGTCGCGTAGAGGAAACCGAGATCCTTGAGCTGATCGACCATCACCACCGTGGTGTCGTTGCCGTACGTCAGCGAGCAGTAGTTGACCAATGCCTGCAGACCCTTCTTCTTCAGCAGGCCGTTGACGTAGGGCAGATTCTCGGGCAACGCCATGTTGAAGATCACGCGACCGACCGAGGTGTCGATCAGGCCCCGTTCGACCTCGCGCACCGGAGCCCGCAACACATCCTGATCGTCGTAGAGTGTGGTCAAGTCCATCAATTCGCCGGAGTAGCGCAGCCGGATCGGCGTCAAGGTCTCGACCTCTCCTGCCTGCAGGGCGAGCAGCACCTCGTCCATCGCGCCGAAGACCCGGCCCTCGCCTTTCCGACCCCGCTTGGACTTCGTCAGGTAGTAGATCCCGAGCACCATGTCCTGGGTCGGTACGATGATCGGCTTGCCACTGGCCGGCTTGAGCAGGTTGCGCGTGCTCATCATCAGCACGTGGGCCTCGGCCCGCGCGCGCGTGGAGAGCGGCACGTGGACCGCCATCTGGTCGCCATCGAAGTCGGCGTTGAACGCCGTGCAGACCAGCGGATGGATCCGGATCGCCTTGCCCTCGACGAGGATCGGCTCGAAAGCCTGAATCCCCAGCCGGTGCAGCGTGGGCGCACGGTTGAGCAGCACCGGATGGTCCTGGATCACCTCCTCGAGGATGTCCCAGACCTCCGGACGCTCGAGTTCGACCATTTCCTTGGCGGCCTTGATCGTCGAGACGATCCCCCGCTCCTCGAGCTTGTTGTAGATGAAGGGCTTGAACAGCTCGAGCGCCATCTTCTTCGGCAGGCCGCACTGGTGCAGTCGCAGTTCGGGCCCGACCACGATCACGCTACGACCGGAGTAATCGACGCGCTTGCCGAGTAGATTCTGGCGGAAGCGTCCCTGCTTGCCCTTGAGGGCATCGGACAGGGACTTGAGCTGACGATTCTGAGTCGAACGCAGCACGCGACCCCGCCGGCCATTGTCCATCAGAGCATCGACAGCCTCCTGCAGCATCCGCTTCTCGTTGCGCACGATCACGTCGGGAGCGCGGAGATCAAGCAACTTCTTCAGCCGGTTGTTACGATTGATCACCCTGCGGTAGAGGTCGTTGAGATCCGAAGTGGCGAAACGTCCGCCCTCGAGGGGGACCAGCGGCCGCAACTCCGGCGGAATCACCGGAATCACATCGAGAATCATCCATTCCGGACGGTTGCCGGAACGACGGAATGCGTCGGCGACCTTCAGTCGCTTGGCCAGCTTCTGTCGCTTCTGGATCGAGGTCTCGACCTTCATCCGCTCGCGCAGCTCGTGCCCGAGAGTTTCGATGTCGATGCGGGAGAGGAGCTTCTTGATCCCCTCGGCCCCCATCATCGCCTCGAACGAGCCGGGACCGAACTGGTCGCGCAGCTCACGGAACTCCTCTTCGGTCAGAAGCTGGCCTTCTTCGAGGTCCGGCACGTTCCCGGGATCGGTGACGGTATAGGCCTCGAAATAGAGCACCCGCTCGAGTTCACGCTTCGAGATGTCCAGCAGGTGACCGATCCGGCTCGGAAGCTGATGGAAGAACCAGACGTGGGAAACGGGAGACGCCAGCTCGATATGGCCCATCCGCTCCCGCCGCACCTTGGACTGGGTCACCTCGACGCCGCATTTGTCGCAGACCACGCCACGGTGCTTCATGCGCTTGAACTTGCCGCACAGGCACTCCCAGTCAGTCACCGGCCCGAAGATGCGGGCACAGAAGAGGCCGTCCCGCTCGGGCTTGAAGGTGCGGTAGTTGATCGTCTCCGGCTTGGTGACTTCGCCGTAGGACCAGGATCGAATCTTCTCCGGCGAAGCGAGACTGATTCGAATCGCCGTAAAGTCGTTGATCGTCCGCGCCCTGTCGAAAAACAGCGAACTCTTGCTCAAGACCGCCTCCCGCCGGGGCTCACCCGGCCAAGCCTCTGAAACTCCGCCCGCATCTCGCGCCGCCGATTCACGCGTCTTCCTCGCCCTGCTCGGCCAGCAGTTCGATATCCAGGCAAAGGGCCTGCAACTCCTTGATCAGCACGTTGAACGATTCCGGCAGCCCGGGCTCGACCCAGCCCTGGCCCTTGACGATCGCCTCGTAGATCTTGGTTCGGCCGTAGACATCATCCGACTTGCAGGTCAACAGTTCCTGCAGCACGTGGGCCGCGCCATACGCTTCGAGGGCCCAGACCTCCATCTCGCCGAAGCGCTGACCACCGAACTGAGCCTTACCACCGAGGGGCTGTTGAGTGATCAAGGAGTAGGGACCGATGGAACGGGCGTGGATCTTGTCATCGACCAGATGGCTGAGCTTGAGCAGGTAGATATAACCCACAGTCACCTTCTGCTCGAAGCGTTCGCCGGTCATCCCGTCGTGCAGGTAGGTCTTGCCGTCGTGCGGGAGACCGGCCTGCTCGAGGTAATGCTTGATGTCCTGCTCGCGGGCACCGTCGAAGACCGGCGTGGCGAACTTCATCCCCAACGCCATCCCGGCCCAGCCGAGATGGGTTTCGAGGATCTGTCCGACGTTCATTCGGCTCGGAACGCCCAGCGGATTGAGCACCACGTCGACCGGCGTGCCGTCGGGCAGATAGGGCAGATCCTCGATCGGCAGCACGCGAGCGATCACGCCCTTGTTGCCGTGGCGTCCGGCCATCTTGTCGCCGACGGAGAGCTTGCGCTTCATCGCGATGAAGACCTTGACCAGCTTGATCACGCCGGGGGCCAGTTCGTCGCCCTTGGACAGCGCCTCGATCCGTTCGCGGTGGAACTTCTCGAGCAACTGCACCTTCTTCTGCGTCCGCTCTTCGATCTTCCGGATCGCCTCGATCGTGGCCTTCCGCTTGGGAGCCACGTCGAGCCGCATCAGATCTTCGGTCTGCAGTTCGCGAATGATCTCCCGGCTGAGAACCGTCCCCTCCGGCAGCACTTCGCGACTGCCGTCGAGAGAGATCAGCGCCGACCGCAGCGGCTCGCCCTCGAGCAGGTCGGCGATCAGCCGGCGGTTCTCCTCGTTGATGATGCGGATCTCGTCGTTGAGGTTCTTCTCCCAACGCTGGATCTGCTCGCGCTCGATGGCCCGGTGCCGGGCGTCCTTCTCCTGCCCCTTGCGGGCGAAGACGCGCACGTCGACCACGATGCCTTCGATGCCGGGAGGGCTGGTCAGACTCGCATCACGCACGTCGCCGGACTTCTCGCCGAAGATCGCCCGCAGCAGTTTCTCCTCCGGTGTCAACTGGGTCTCGCCCTTCGGCGTGACCTTGCCGACGAGAATGTCACCCGGCTTGACGTGGGCACCGATACGGATGATCCCACTCTCGTCCAGATCCTTGAGGAATTCCTCGGAGACGTTGGGAATGTCGCGGGTGATCTCTTCCGGGCCGAGCTTGGTATCCCGTGCCTCGACCTCGAACTCCTCGATGTGGATCGAGGTGTAGGCGTCCTCTCGCACCAGCCTCTCGGAGACCAGGATCGCATCCTCGAAGTTGTAGCCACGCCAGGGCATGAAGGCCACCAGCACGTTGCGGCCGAGAGCCAGCTCGCCCTTCTCGGTGCAGGGGCCGTCGGCCAGCACCTGACCGGCGCGGACGCGGTCGCCCTGACTGACAATCGGCTTCTGATTGATACAGGTGTTCTGATTCGAACGGCGGAACTTGACCAGCGAGTAGACGTCGGCGCCGAAGTCCTCGCCGCCTTCCTCGCCGGTGACACGGACAATGATCCGGGTCGCATCGATCTTGTCGATGATTCCCGAGCGGCGGCAGATCACCACGGCGCCGGAATCGCGGGCGGTGGTTTCCTCCATGCCGGTTCCGACCACGGGCGATTCCGGCTGGAGCAACGGAACCGCCTGCCGCTGCATGTTGGAGCCCATCAGCGCTCGGTTGGCATCGTCGTTTTCGAGGAAGGGCACCAGGGCGGCCGCCACGGAAACCAACTGCTGTGGCGAGACGTCGATGAAGTCGATCTCTTCTCGAGGCGCGAAGAGGAAGCTCCCGGCCCGCCGCGAGGTGACCCGCTCGTTGACGAAGCGTCGATTCTCGTCGAGCAGCGCGTTGGCCTGGGCGATGGTCATCCGGTCCTCTTCCCAGGCTGTCAGGTAGAAGGCGTAGGGTTCGGCTGTCGGCTTGCGCTTGCTCGTCTTTTCCATCGAAGCGACCAGCTTCTCGAACTCCTCGAGAGGCATCACCTCCCCCACCTCACGACCGGTGTCGCCGGCATAGGTCAGCCGGACGTGATCGACGACCCGACCATCGATCACCTTGCGGTAAGGCGACTCGATGAAGCCATAGTCGTTGATCCGCGCGTAGCAGGCCAGCGAGGAGATCAGCCCGATGTTCGGCCCTTCCGGCGTTTCGATCGGGCAGATCCGGCCATAGTGCGTGGGGTGCACGTCGCGCACTTCGAAGCCCGCCCTCTCGCGGCTCAGACCGCCGGGCCCGAGAGCCGACAGCCGCCGCTTGTGAGTCACCTCGGAGAGCGGATTGGTCTGATCCATGAACTGCGAGAGCTGACTGCTGCCGAAGAACTCCTGCACCGCCGCCACAACCGGCTTAGCGTTGATCAGGTCGTGGGGCATGGCTGTAGTCATTTCCTGATAGACCGACATCTTCTCCTTGATCGCACGCTCCATGCGAATCAGGCCGATGCGGAACTGGTTCTCGAGCAGCTCACCCACCGAGCGCACCCGCCGGCTACCGAGGTGATCGATATCGTCGAGCTGTCCCTCGCCCTGGCTCAGACCGAGGAAGTAGCGCACCACGGCGTAAAAGTCGTCGGGGTGGAGAATCTTCTCGTCGAGCGGGCGATTGGTTCCCAGGCGCGTATTGAACTTCAGTCGGCCGACCCGCGAGAAGTCATAACGCTGGGGATCGAAGAACATCGCGTTGAACAGCTTGTTGGCGGCATCGAAGGTCGGCGGATCGCCCGGACGCAGCTTGCGATAGATCTCGAGCAACGCTTCCTCGGGCGTCTTCACGCCGTCCTTCTTCAAGGTGGCATGCAACACCGGACCGACGGGATCGTTCTCGGGGAAGAAGACGATCAGTCGCTCGATCCCCGCCTCGCGGATCTCGCCGAGCTGCTCGCCGGTGATCTCCTGGTTGACCTCGCAGATCAGCTCGCCACTCTCCGGATGCACCACCGGCTCGAGCGCCACGGCACCGGAGAACTCCTCCTCGGCCACCGGGACGTAGGCGATCGAAGCATCCTCCAGACGCTTGAGGTTGGCCTTGCGGATCTTCACGCCCTTGCGCAGCAAGGTCTTGCCCCGGTCGTTCTTGATCTCTTCCAGCGCCCGTTTCTGCAGCAGACCCGGGCCGACGCCCCAGAGAATCTTCTCATCCTGGAGCAGGACCTCGGTCGGCGTGTAGAACTCGCGGAGAATCTCCTCATCCGACGACAAGCCCAACGCACGGAGGAAGACCGTGCCGTGGAACTTGCGCTTGCGATCGATGCGAACGTTGAGGATCTGCTTCTGATCGTATTCGAACTCGACCCATGCCCCGCGATAGGGAATGATCTTCGCCATGTGGGCACCGCGGTCGCCGGAAGCCTGGAAGAAAACGCCGGGCGAACGGTGCAACTGGGAGACGATCACCCGCTCGGTGCCGTTGATGATGAAGGTGCCATCCCCGGTGAGCATCGGGATCTCGCCGAAGTAGACCTCCTGCTCCTTGATGTCGCGGATCGACCTGGCGCCGGTCTCCGGATCCTTGTCGTAAACGATCAGGTGGATCGTCACCTTCAGCGGCACATTGAAGCTCATGCCTCGGGACTGGCACTCCTCCATCGAGTACTTGAACTTCAGCCCTACCGGCTCACCGCATTCTTCGCAGATCTCGAGCTTGTTCGGATTCGACTCGCCGCAGCTCGGGCAGCCGAACTCGGACTCCTTCGGCAGGCGAGCGATGAACGGCTGGCCGCAATTGCGGCAGACGACACGCAGCTTCTCGATCCCCTGCAGGGTCTCGCATTTGCAAGCCCAGTGGCCGATCGAGTACTCCATGAACTCGAGGCTACAGGTTTCGCGAAAGTCCTCGATCGGAAAGATCGACTTGAACACCGCCTGCAAGCCCACGTCTTCACGATCGTCCGGGGCGGTGTACATCTGCAGGAAGCGCTCGTAGGAGCGCTTCTGCACCTCGATCAGGTTGGGAATGCGAATGGTTGCCGGGATCTTGGAGAATCCCTTGCGTCCACGCGGCTTGATTTCGGCAGTAGCCATCAGAGCCCACCCTCAAGAAAAGCTGCGAAACACCGGGATCCGACCGCCCCAGGTGGGGTGATCGGACGAGGAACGACAAGCCTGGAAACGCCGCCGGCGACGGAGAAGGACTCCGCACCGGTAAGGCGGCAAGACAGACGTAGCCCGCTTCCCCGCGCTGAGCGGGGACCGGGCCACGCCTTCTGTCGACAAGGCATCACGGATCGAACCGGGCACCTCCGACTTACGGACTACTTGATCTCCGCGGTCGCGCCGACTTCCTCGAACTTCTTCTTGATCTCCTCGGCCTCGTCCTTGGTCACGGCTTCCTTGACCACCTTCGGGGCCGACTCGACCAACTCCTTGGCCTCCTTGAGACCGAGGCTCGTGACCTCGCGGACGACCTTGATCACGTTGATCTTCTTCGCGCCGACGGCGGTCAGCTCAACGTCGAACTCGGTCTTTTCTTCCGCGGCGGCCTCGCCACCGGCAGCACCGGCCACGGCGGCGACGGCAACCGGTGCGGCGGCGGAAACGCCCCACTTCTCTTCGAGCATCTTGACGAGGTTTGCAGCCTCCATCACGGTCAGCTCGCTCAGCGACTCAGCAATCTGATTGAGATCAGCAGCCATGGTGTTCTTGCTCCTTCGTGGTCCGGCCTTTCGTCCGCCGGTCCGGAAAACCCTAGATCTTCTGACACCCTGCACCGGAGCGGGCCCAATGCCCCATTTCCGAGCCGGTGGACTTGTTGCCCATCATGAACATCTGGTCATCAAAAACTACTCACCCTGCTGGCTGTGCTTGTCGAGCACGGTGGCCAACTGAGTAGAGGGAGTGTTGAGCAGGCGGACCAGCTTCTGCGCCGGACCGTTGATCAGAGACAGCAGCATCGAGCGGGTCTCGTCGAGTCCCGGCAGCTTCGAGACCGCCACGACGCCCTCGCCATCGACGGTCTGATTGCGGTCGATCAGACCTGCCTTGATCCCGAGCTGGGGATGTTTCTTGGCGAAGTCGACCAGACTCTTGGCAGTGGTCACCGGTTCCTGGTCGTGGTAGACCATTGCGGTCGGGCCGCTGAACCACTGCTCGAGAGCAGCGACGGGGCCCTCTCCCGCGGCCCGCTTGGCCAGGCGGTTCTTGACCACCTGCATCCGCGCCCCCTTGTCCCGCAGGCCGGCGCGCAGCGTGTTGATCTCGTTGCAGTCGAGGCCCGTCAGATCGACGAGGAAGATGCTGTTCGCCGACTCGAAGATCCCACGGATCTGCTCGACCTGAGCTTCTTTCTGGCTCCTGGTGTAAACCATCGCCGTTCTCCTTCCGCCACTCAGGCCCGCTCGACCGCGCCGACCTTCTCCAGGTCGGCAAGGTCCAGCTCGAGGCTCGGACTCATCGTCGTGCCGATATGGCAGGTGCGGATGTACCGGCCCTTGGCCGCTGCGGGCTTGGCCCGCTGAATCGCGGTGAGGAAGGCCCGGAAATTGTCGAGCAGCTTCTCCTGCGAAAACGACTTCTTGCCGATCACGCCGTGAACGATCGACGTCTTGTTGACCCGGAACTCCACCCTACCGGCCTTGATCTCGCGAACCGCATCGCCGATGTTGGGCGTCACGGTGCCGACCTTCGGGTTGGGCATCAGTCCACGGGGACCGAGCACCTTTCCCAGGCGGCCGATGTCTCGCATCGTATCCGGCGTGGCGACCACCGCTTCGAAGTCGAGGAAGCCACCCTGGATCTTTTCCACGGCCTCCTTGCCCGACATGACGATATCGGCCCCGGCCTCCTCGGCCTCCTTGAGCTTCTCTCCGCCGGCGATGGCCAGAACCCGCTTGGTCTTGCCCGTACCGTGGGGCAGCACCACCGTTCCACGGACCATCTGGTCCGCGTGACGGGGATCGACCCCGAGGAGAAAGGCAACCTCGACGGTTTCGTCGAAACCGGCCCAGGCAATCTCGTTGAGCTTCTGCAGGGCCTCGGAGACCTCGACCGGTGCCCGGTCCAGCTTCTCCGCTACTGCCCTGTACTTCTTTCCACGGCGCGCCATTTCAAAACCTCCAGCCGACGCTACTCGACGACCTCGATACCCATGCTGCGTGCGCTGCCGGAAATCGTGCGCACGGCGGCGTCCATGTCGGCGGCCGTCAGGTCCGGCCACTTGGCTTTGGCGATCTCCTCCACTTGAGCCCGGGTCACCTTGCCGACCTTCTTCCGGTTCGGCTCACCCGAGCCCTTGTCGATGCCAACTGCCTTGAGCAGCAGAATCGAAGCGGGAGGAGTCTTGGTAATGAAAGTGAAGGAACGGTCCTGATAGATCGTGATCACGGCGGGAATGATCATTCCCTTCTGATCCTGGGTCTTGGCATTGAACGCCTTGCAAAACTCCATGATGTTGACGCCGTGCTGACCGAGAGCAGGACCCACCGGCGGTGCCGGCGTGGCCTGCCCCGCCGGGCAGTGCAGCTTGACCATGGCCATCACTTTCTTCGCCATCGTTTCCTCGCGCGGCAAGAGGTTCGCTTTCGATCCCCTCGCCGTTGGCCGGCAACCTGGTACCGGCGTTCTTCCGGCCCGACTCAGTCAGGCCGCTTGACCTGGTGGAACTCGAGTTCCACAGGCGTCGCCCGGCCAAAAATGCTGACCATCACCTTGAGCGTCGCCCGGTCTTCGTTGATCTCTTCCACGACTCCCGTGAAATTGCTGAACGGCCCGTCGGTGATCTTTACCGTCTCGCCGACCTTGTAGTCGAACTTCGGCTTGGGCTTGGCCTCGGTGACGTGGATCTGACCGAGAATCCGATCGACTTCCTCCTGGGTCATCGGCAGCGGCCGCTGAGAGCCGCCGACGAACCCCGTCACCTTGGGGGTGCTGCGTACCACGTGCCACGCCTCGTCCGACATCTCCATCTGGACCAACACGTAGCCCGGGAAGAACTTCTTTTTCAGCGTGTACTTCTTGCCGTCTCGAACCTCGACCACATCCTCGGTCGGCACGAGGATCTCGCCGATCTTGTCCCCCATCCCGTAGGCATCGGCCCGCTGGCGGAGGGACTGCATCACCTTGTTCTCGAATCCACTGTAGGTGTGGATGATGTACCACTCTTTGTTGTCTTCTTCGGGGCTTTCGCCCTCTGAGCTATCCTCTGAGCTGTCGCCTTCGGGAGCCGCCATGGGGGTATCGGTCTCCACAGCGGGCTCGCCACCGCCGGTGGCGGCAGTGTCGTGCGCATCGTCGCCGGCAGGAGTCTCGGCGACGGGATCGGGCACCGGGGACGAAGCCTCGGCGGGGACGTCAGAATCGATCTGCTCCCTCTTGTCGGTATCCGTCATCCTTCACCCGCCCAAGGCCGTCCTTCGCAAAGGACCGCCGGAACCGCGGCAGCCAGGCAGCCGCTAGGAGAAAAGCACCAACTTCTGCAGCGTGGCCAACACGAGGTCGACCAGGCCGAGGTAGACCGCGACGATGATCGTCGCGATGATCACCACCAAAGTCGTCCCGTAGACCTCCTGCTTGTTCGGCCAGGACGTCCGCTTGAGTTCCTTCCAGACGTCATCGACGAACTCTCGCGCCTTGCCGATGCCTCCTGCCATGACCATCTCCACTGCGCCCGCTTCGGGCACCCCGTGCCTACTGGCAGGGCAGGAGGGACTCGAACCCCCAACCTACGGTTTTGGAGACCGTTGCTCTGCCAATTGAGCTACTGCCCTGCACCGGGCAACCCCGAAGGGCCGACCACGGTCTTTTCGGACCCGGCCCCCGAAAGAGCCGGGTCCAGTCATCACTCGATGATCTCGGTGATGGTGCCCGCACCGACGGTGCGGCCGCCCTCACGGATCGCGAAACGAAGGCCCTTGTCCATCGCGATCGGCTTCTGCAGCTCGCCAATCACTTCCAGACGGTCACCGGG
>JALTMS010000496.1 GCA_027001345.1 Acidobacteriota bacterium
ACCCCGAACCGCTTGCCGAAGGCTGGCGGAGCCTCGACCTCTCCACTGCCTGGTGCGAAGTGACCGGCGGCCCGATGGTGTGGTGGGTCTGGGCCGCGCGACCTGGCATCGTCGACCGAGAGATCTACGGCATCCTCCACGGCGCCCGCAGCCGCGGGCGTCACGATCTCGGCACTCATCTCGAGCAGTGGATGCCCGGGGCCGGGGCCGGACGGCGGCGGGAGGTACTCCGTGCCTTCGAAGACAGGGTGCGCCTGCGGCTGGGAAACCGAGAACTCGCCGCGCTCGAGCGCCTGTGGCGAGAGATGGAGAGCCTGGCCCTCGTGCCGATGGCCGGGCCTCCCCGCCTGCTCTCCTTCGGTGGGCGGCCGAACTGTCGGCCGAGTCGCGGTGAGTAGGAGCCATCCACCACACGAAAAATGACGCGGGCGCCCGTCCGTTCAATTTCCGGCCCGGAGCGACCAACAGGGCGCAAGAAAGCGTTCAGATTGGCTTCCTTCTGCCGGCCGAGAGCGGTATCCTCATGGCGGGAAGCGGAGACCGACTCGACGAAACTCCCGGCCCGGACTCGCGCGCGTCGTGCGCGTTGGGGTTTTTTGCACCAAGGGGCTCGGGCGCGTGGGGAGGGGCGTCGCAGTCAGTGGTCTTCCGGGGAGGGGAGATGTTGCGCTCTCGCCGGGGTGAACCCGACACCCAGCGGCGGATCATCGACTGTTACCTGCGCGACGTGCGGCGGCGGTACCCCGCCGCCCCCGAGCGCGGTGGCGGCAAGCACCGGCCGGAGGCTCGAAAGCCGGCCGAGGATCCGATTCGCGATCTGGTCGAACCCCACCTTTTCTATGTCGTCAAGGTCGCCGGGGAATATCGATCGAGGGATATTGCCTTCGAAGATCTGCTCGCCGAGGGCAACCTGGGCCTGGTGGAAGCCGCTCACCGCTTCGACCCCCGGCGCCAGGTCAAGTTCCTGACCTATGCCTCGTGGTGGATTCGCAAGCGGATTCTCGAGTTTCTCGCCCGCGAGGGAGCATCGGTGCGACTGACCCGCTACGCGCGGGAACAACGCAAGCAGGTCGAGCGCGCCCGCGACAAACTGCGCGGCGCTCTCGGCAGGGAGCCCGAGCCGGGCGAGATCGCCGCCGCCACCGGACTGAGCGAGCAGGCCGTCGCCCGCCGCAGCCTCCGAGAGGTGCGGGTCGTTTCCCTCGAGCACAGCACCGATGACAGTGGCACCCGCCTCGGGGAGTTGCTCGCCGAGCGTGACCACCGCCGCGATCCGGAGCAACGACTGGTCGATGCCCGCCTGCGGGAGTTGGTCCGAGAGGAAGTCGAGAAGCTACCCCCGATGGAGCGCTGGGTGGTTGGCAATCGCTTCCAGCTCGACGACCAGGCCCCGCCACTGACCTTGCAGCAGATCGGCAGTCGTCTCGGGCTGAGCCGTGAGCGGGTGCGACAGATCGAGAAGCGAGCGCTGTCCCTGCTGCGTCGCCGCCTGAAGGTGTTGCTCAGCGCCCCGAACCTCGATCAACCCGAGGCGTGATCCCCGGGCTGCACCCCGACGCATACATGATCTTTACCGACACGCCGCAGGGCGGGAGTAGAATGGAAGTCCCGCGAAACCACTGCCGAACCGCGATGGAGAATAATTCCATCACCGATGGTTCCCGATGGGTTCGCCTTCGCCACTTCCAGCGCGAAAGGGCGGCTCGATGAAACACGAAAATGAAGACTGCCACAAAGTCACCGATCCGGTCTGCGGCATGCAGGTCTCGCCTTCATCCGAGTTTCACACCACGCGGGACGGCCGGACCTATCACTTCTGCTCCGAGCACTGCCTGCTCACATTCGAGCGCGAACCGGCGCAAGATGCCGGCGAGCACCACTGCTGTCACGGCGGTGGGCATGCCGCGGGTGGCGAGAAGGCCGGCACCCCCTCCCCGGGCGCGAGCTACACCTGCCCGATGCACCCGGAGGTGATCGAGAGCCGTCCCGGTGCCTGCCCCAAGTGCGGGATGGCCCTCGAAGCGATGGTGAGCCCCTCGGCAGCCGGCAGGAGCGAGTACGTCTGTCCGATGCACCCGGAAGTCGTCGAGCCGGAGCCGGGTCAGTGTCCGATCTGCGGGATGGCCCTCGAACCACGAACCGTTTCGGCCGAGGAAGAGAGCCATCCCGAACTGGACGACATGAGCCGCCGACTATGGCTCAGCAGCATCCTGGCCGTGCCGGTCTTCATCCTCGCCATGGTGGCCGACCTGGCCCCGGGCTGGATTCCCGAGGGGCTCTCGATGCACACGGTACAGTGGATCGAGTTCGCCCTGGCTACGCCGGTGGTGCTCTGGGGAGGCTGGCCCTTCTTCGTCCGCGGCTGGCGCTCGGTGCTCAGTTGGAATCTCAACATGTTCACCCTGATCGGCCTGGGTGTCGGCGTGGCATGGGTCTATTCGGTGGTGGCCCTGCTGGCTCCCGACATCTTCCCGCCGGTGATGCGCATGGAAGACGGCCGGGTCCCGGTCTATTTCGAGGCGGCCGCCGTGATCACCGCCCTGGTGCTCGTCGGCCAGGTCCTCGAACTCCGGGCGCGCTCGCGCACCAACGCCGCGATCAAGATGCTGCTCGGTCTGGCGCCCAACACGGCGCGCATCGTGCGCAGCGACGGCAGCGAAGAAGACATCCCCCTCGAGCAAGTACAACCGGGCGACGTGCTGCGGGTCCGCCCCGGCGAGAAGGTTCCGGTCGATGGCGTGGTCGTGGAAGGGGAGAGCAGCATCGACGAGTCGATGGTCACCGGCGAGCCGATGCCCGTGCGCAAGCAGGCGGGCGATCGCCTGATCGGCGCGACCGTCAACGCCACCGGCAGCCTGCTGATGCGGGCCGAGAAGGTGGGTGCCGACACCCTGCTGTCTCAAATCGTCGACATGGTCGCCCAGGCCCAGCGCTCCCGGGCCCCGATCCAGAAGCTGGCCGATTCGGTCGCCGGCTTCTTCGTTCCCGCGGTGGTGCTCGTCGCCCTGGCAACCCTGCTGGTCTGGGGTCTGTGGGGTCCGGAACCGCGGCTGGCCCATGCCATCATCAACGCGGTCGCCGTACTGATCATCGCCTGCCCCTGCGCCCTGGGTCTGGCCACGCCGATCTCCATCATGGTCGGCACCGGCCGGGGAGCGACGGCCGGCGTGCTGATCAAGAACGCCGAAGCGCTCGAGATCATGGAAAAGGTCGACACCCTGGTGGTGGACAAGACCGGCACCCTCACCGAAGGTCGGCCGGAGCTAGTGGCCATCGAGACCGTCGGCGAGCTGTCCGAAACCGACAGCCTGTCGCTGGCCGCCAGCCTCGAACGCTCGAGCGAGCATCCCCTCGCAGAGGCTATCGTACGCGGCGCCGAGAGCCGTGGCGCCACACTCACCAGGGCGGAGAATTTCCAGTCGATCACCGGGCAGGGCGTGGTGGGCGAGGTCTCGGGGCAGCAGGTGGCCCTGGGCAACCTGGCTCTGCTCGAAGGCCTGAAGATCGATGCCGGAGACCTGCCCGAACGAGCGGACCGGCGACGGGGCGAGGGGCAGACCGTGATCTTCCTGGCCGTCAATGGCCGGCCGGCGGGCCTGATCGCCGTGGCCGACCCGATCAAGGCTTCGACTCCTGAGGCGATTGCCGCCCTGCACGAAGAGGGCATCGAGGTGGTGATGCTCACCGGCGACAGCCGCAAGACGGCCGAGGCCGTCGCCCGGCAACTGGGCATCGATCGGGTCGAAGCCGAGGTCCTGCCGGATCAGAAGGCAGCCGTCGTCACCCAGCTCCAGGAGCAGGGCCGGATCGTGGCGATGGCGGGGGACGGGATCAACGACGCCCCGGCCCTGGCCCAGGCCCACGTGGGGGTGGCGATGGGCACCGGTACCGATGTGGCGATGGAGAGTGCCGGAGTGACCCTGGTCAAGGGCGATCTGCGGGGCATCGTGCGCGCCCGCAAGCTGAGCCGGGCGACGATGCGCAACATCCGCCAGAACCTCTTCTTCGCCTTCATCTACAACTCGGCGGGAGTGCCGGTGGCCGCCGGTGTGCTCTATCCGTTCTTCGGCGTGCTGCTCTCGCCGATCATCGCTGCGGCTGCCATGAGCTTCTCCTCCGTGTCGGTCATCACCAACGCGCTGCGCCTGCGAAACGTCAAGCTCTGAGCGGGCCCGTGGGGGGGACCGGGCTGACCACCCCCTTGCCCCCGCGCGTCGGGCACGGTATCCAAGGGGGCCATGCTCTCCTTCTGGTACCAGGAAATCATCGGCGGCGCGGTCTTCGCGCTGGGTCTGGTTCTGGTCTGGCGTGGCGGTGAACTGGGGCTCGAGCGCGCCGGCAGACGCCGCCTGGTCGTGCTCGTCGGAGGACTGGTGGCTCTCGCCGCCTTGCAGTTCGCCTTGCAATGGGCGGCGATGCGGTGATCGGGGGGCTGGACCTGGGCGTGGTGATCGCCTATTTCGCGCTGATCATCGGTTTCGGAGCCTGGGCGGCGCGGCACAGCCGCGGCCTGACCGACTTCCTGCTCGGCGGGCAGCGCTTCGCCTGGTGGCTGGTGGCCTTCTCCTGCGTGGCCACCGTGGTGGGCTCCTACTCCTTCGTCAAGTACTCGGCGGCTGGTTTCCGCTTCGGCATCAGCTCGTCCCAGACCTATCTCAATGACTGGTTCTGGATGCCCCTGTGGATGTTCGGCTGGCTGCCACTGGTCTACTACGGCCGCATCACGTCGGTTCCCGAGTACTTCGGACGGCGTTTCGGTCCGCTGGTGCGGCAGGTGGCAATGCTGCTGCTGCTGCTGTACCTGCTCGGCTACCTGGGCATCAACTTCCTGACCATGGGCACCGCCCTGGAAGCGATGGTGGGCTGGCCGCTGCTCGCCTCGGCAGCCTTCGCCGCACTGATCTGCGGAATCTACACTTCCCACGGCGGGCAGACGGCGGTGATCTTCACCGACCTGCTGCAGGGCGCGTTGCTGATCATAGCCGGCATCGGCCTCTTCCTGGCGGGCGTCGTTGCCGTCGGCGGCCTCGGCGCGTTCTGGCAGGGCCTCGGCCCGGATGGACGCCACGCCCTGCCGGCCTTCAACACCCCCGCCGACTTCAACTTCGTCGGCATCTTCTGGCAGGACGGCATGGCCGGTGGTATCGCTTTTTATTTCATCAACCAGGGCATCCTGCTGCGTTTTCTCTCCGCTCGCAGCCTGGCCCATGCCCGCCGGGCAGCGGTCGTGGTGTTGCTGGTGTTGATGCCCCTGGCGGCAGTCGCTGTCTCGGGCGCCGGCTGGATCGGGCGGGTGATGGTCGCTCAGGGAGCGCTGCCGGCCACCACTCCGGCAGCAGGCATCTTCGTCACTGTTGCCGACCGGATTCTGCCCGCCGGCCTCTTCGGTCTGGTGATCGCTGCACTGGTCGCCGCGCTGATGTCCACCGCCGACACCCTGATCAACGCCATCGCCACGATCAGCGTGGTCGATCTCTGGCGCCCCTGGCAGGAGCGCCACGATCGACCCGGGGACGACGCCCGGGCGCTGACGGCGGCTCGCTGGGCCTCGGGCCTGGCCACGCTCGCCGGCCTGGCGCTGGTGCCGTTGTTCGCCTCGTTCCACTCGATCTACCGGGCTCATGGCACCTTCACCGCCGCCATCACCCCACCGCTGGCCGTCGCCCTGCTGCTGGCTTTCTGCTGGAAACGGGTCAGCTCCCGAGCCGTCCTGCTGGTGCTGGTCGGCGGCACGGGGCTGATCGGCGTCTCGTTCGTCTGGCCGGCGCTGGTCGTCCCCTTCGCCCACGGCATCGACCTGGAAGCCGGGGGCAAGGCCTACAGCTACATCCGGGCGCTCTACGGGCTGGTGGTCTGCCTGCTGCTGGGGGTGGCCGGCACCTTGCTCTGGCCGGCCAGGAGCACGCCACCGGGAAACCTGCTTCTCGGACCAGTGCGGGAGAAGATGCGCGCTTTCAAGGACGGCCGGAGGCCCCGCCCCGAACCGGGTCCCCGGCTGCTGCTGACGCTCGCCATCAGCGGCCAGGGCGAGGCGGTGAAGATTCATCCCGACGACGCCCACCGCCTGGACGCAGCCGAGGGCGATCTGCTCGCCATCAGCGAGAACCACTGGTTCCGTGGCGGCTTCCAGGCCTTCGCCGCACCAATCGCCCTCAGCCCCGACACACCACCGGGCACTCTGGGCGCCCCCCGGGCACCCCTCTCGCGGTTGCGCCTGGCCGTCGGTGCGGAGGTCATCGTGCGCCGCGAGCTGTGAGCGGTGCCCCCGGGACATCGCACCGGCGGGACCAGCACTGGAAAGGGAAGGAATTTGCGACCATCTCGGCGCGTCTTCCGGGCCGGCCGGCGGCCAGCCAGTCGAGCCCGGGCCGTGCGATGTCTTCGGGCCACCTCCAGAGGGCCGCGCTTGCGCCGGTGCGCTTTCGGGCATATGCTCTTTACTGTTCCCCCCACCCCACTGAGGAGCACGCACCATGCCCAACAGAAACCACAGGGGACCGGCGAATCTGGGGCCGGCGACGGGACGGGGCCACGGACCCTGCGCCGGGGGAGCCGGCCCACGTCACACTCAGCGATGCGAGCACTCCCCGAAGGGCCGACACGGCCTCGGCCTGGGACTGGGCTGGATCGAGCATCTGCCCCCCCGCGAGCTTCGCTACTGGCTCGAACAGCGCCGGGCGCTGATCGACCAGCGACTGGCAGAGCTGGCACCGGACGCGGATGAGCCGCAATCCCGATGAGCGAGCAGCGCGCCTTCCAGGACGACTATCCCGACGACTTCAACCACTGCTACGGTTGCGGCCAGCTCAATCCCGAAGGCCTGCGCATCCGCACCTTCTGGGATGGCGAGACGACGCTGACCCGCTACACGCCACGCGCCTGCCACACCGCCATCCCCGGCTTCGTCTACGGCGGCCTGATCGCCTCGCTGATCGACTGCCACGGCACTGCCAGCGCCGCCGCGGCGGCCAGCCGTGAGCAGGGCCCGCCGGGGGATGCCTCGCCACCTCGGCGGTTCGTCACCGCCAGCCTGCGGGTGGACTATCTGCGCCCGACACCCCTGGGCCCCGAACTCGAAGTCCGCGGCCGGATCACCCGGATCGACGGACGGCGCATCACGGTCGAGGTCGAGGTCAGCGCCGAGGGACGGATCACGGCTCGAGGAACGGTGATCGCCGCCGCGCTGCCCGAGAAGTGGGGCCACAACTCCGCGGACTGACCGGCCGGGAGCGATGCTTTCCGCCGATCCCGGCGATCAGCGCACCAGCATCAGGCCGATGCGGAGCTGGGAGGCTCGCTTGACGTCGTAGTCCAGCAGGCTTTCTCCCCAACCGGCGAAGTACTGGAAGTGGAGATAGGAGTCGAAGCGGCCGGCAAACAGGCGATCGAGGGGGTAGCTGGCGTTGAACTCGATGCTGCCGTAGGGGCGACGAGAGCCCTTGCGACCGATCAGGGAAAAACCCCAGCTACCGCGCTTCTCCACCTTGAGCAGCAGCTCCGCCCAGCCTCGATAGTCGGCAATGTTCGGATTGTCGCTCAGGTCGCCGACGTAGATCCAGACCTTGGGGGCGAAGGTCCAGACGTACTGCCCGCGATCGCCCCAGGCCAGCATGGGCCGCACGAAGACGGTGTTGACGCTGCGCGAAGCGGCATCCGCCCGACCGTTGGACTCGTGTTCCACGCCCGCCTGAATCCCGCATTGCCGCGCGCCGAACCAGTGCTGCCCCAGATCGGAGCGGAAGAAGAAAAGGCTCGGTCGATAGGACGTGTCGCGAAACGGCGCCGACTGGGAACCGATGTCCCACAAGGAGGTCTGGGTATAGGCGAAGTAGAGATGGGAAGCCAGGGCATCGGAACCCTGTTCCGGATCATCGGAGCCGACGAAGCGGTAGCGGAAGCTGATCTGAAAGCGAGCATTGCCCGTCTCTCGCCACCCCACGGAAAAGTACATCGGCTCGTTGAGGGAGAACTTCCGCGCATAACGGGCGGGCAACGGGCTCCCGGTGGTCTCCCCCGAATCCACGTCCGCCGGCACGTGCGGGATGACGATCAGCCACAACGCGACCAGAATACCGAGACGCAGCATCGAAACTCCCGACTCTCGTGCGGCCACCGTCGCTGGGGCCACGACATGATAGCCCTCACTGGAGACCACGGCTTGTCCCATTCAGACGCCCACCTGCCCGCCTCCCTGGCTCCCTGGCTCGACCGACCTGACGAGGGCTGCTCCTGTGGGCGCATCCATCAGGTTCCGATCACCCGCCTGGGCGTCGGCCCGGGGCTGATCGATGCGGTGCCCGACTACCTCCCGCGTCCCGCGGCCGGCGGCGACCTGCTGCTGCTCGCCGACCCGGACACCTGGCAGGCAGCGGGCGAAAAGGTGGCGCGGACCCTGCGCGCAGCGGGCCACAGGCTCTTCGAGCAAGTGCTGCCGGCCGCGCCCCGCGCCGACGACGTGACCCTCGCTGACCTGCTGCGCACACTGCCCTGCACACCGGGGTGGATCATCGCCGTCGGCTCGGGCACGATCGGCGATCTGGGCAAGCTGCTCGCCGACCGCACCGGAGCCCAACTCTGCACCGTGGCCACCGCCGCCTCGATGAACGGTTACGCCTCGTCCATCGCCGCCTTCACCCGGCGAGGCTTGAAGATCACCCTGCCGATGGCGCCCCCCCGAGTCATTGTCGTCGACACCCAGGTGCTGGCGGCTGCACCGTCTCGACTCGGCGCCGCCGGCTTCGGCGACCTGCTGAGCAAGCCACTGTCCGGCGCGGACTGGAAGCTCTCCCATCTGCTGCTCGGTGAGGCGATATGTCCCACGGCCCTGCAAGTGGCCGACGACGCGGTGCGGCGAGCACGGCGTGATGCCGCCGGTATCGCCAGTGGAGAGCCCGCAGCCTACGGAACCCTGATCGAGGCCCTGCTGCTGTCGGGCATCTCGATGTCCATCGCCGGTGCCTCTTCACCCGCGTCGGGTGGCGAACACCTGCTCTCCCACTACCTGGACATCAGCGCCGAGGGCTGGGCCCGCCCCCCGCGCCTGCACGGCGAGCAGGTCGCCGTCGGCACCCTGGTCTGCGCGCGGCTCTACGCTTTTCTGCGCGCCGCCGGACCACCCGCCGGGCCTCCCCCGAGCGAAGAAGACGATGACGCCCTGCGCATCCTCCACGCCCATTTGCCGGCCGAAGCTCTCGAAGCGCTGCTTGCCGAAGCCCGAGCCGCCCGGCAGCAAAAGCCCGACCGCATGGCCCGCCTGACCCGGCTGCGAGAAGGCTGGGAGCGCATCTGGCACACGGTGGACGAGCAACTCGGCGACGCCGCCGGACTCGAGCGCGATCTCGCCACAGCCGGCTGCCCGACCCGCTTTTCTCAGATCGATGTCGATCCTTCCCTCGCCGGCCAGCTCCTGCGACGAGCCCGCCACATGCGCCGCCGTTACACGGTGCTCGACCTGGCCGCCGACCTCGGCCGCCTCGATGCCTTCATCGCCGAGCGGGCATGGGACGCTGACGCCTGAACACGAGCAGGACAGCCCCACAGATCGGGTTGCCGCCAGGGAGCGCGGCTTGGCCGGGAGCAGGGGAGAGTCCGACCCTGCGCGACCCGGTACTCCCACGGCACCTCCACCAGCCCCTCTGGCAGCCGAACCTGCCTCGGAGTTCCGCTCAACATTCGGTTCTCAGTGAGGATCGATCGCGGTATCTTTGGCGATCGAGGAGGTACCCCCCATGCGCAAGTTCCCGCTCTTGTTCGCAATGTTGCTGTGTCTTGCCCTGCCCGACGCCGTTTTCGCGGGCGAGAAGACCGATCTTTCGCGCCCCGAGTTGAGCGTCGAACGGATCGAAACCGGCACGACCATCAGTGTCACATCCCGGCTGCCCGATGGGACGACCCATTCCCAGACCCTCCGCACCACCCGGTCGCGGGTCTCCTCCCCCCTGACCGGCGCAGACGCACGCTCACAGGCGGTCTTCGCCCTGTGGGAAGAGGACGGCGTACGGTGGAGTGCCACCAGCCGCGATGGGGGACGCCACTGGTCCGATGCCAGAGCGCTGAAGATGGAACTCCGCTTGAGGGATGGCGCCTTGCCCCTCGGAGCCACGCCGCCGGCGGCTCCCACCGACCTCGCCCCCCGAGGTGACGAGCGGCTCTACATCGTCCAGTTCCGCACCCGCAGTCTCCCCGAGTGGCGCGGCAGTCTGGCCGCCGCGGGCGGCCGGGTGCTGGCCTATTTCCCCTACAACGCCCACATCGTGCGAGCCGATCCGGCGGTGATGGAAGCGATCGCCGGACTCGACTTCGTCGAGCGCGTACTGCCCTACGAGCCCGCTTGGCGCCTGTCGCCCGAACTGAAGGCATGGGTCGAGAGCAGCGGCGAGCCGCAGATCCGCCGAGTGCGCGTGATGGCCTTCGAGTGGGGCAGCGCGGGCAAGGCCCGTATCGCGGCAGCCGCCGTCTCCCTCGGTGCGGAGATCTTCACCAACTGGCCCAGCGGCCACATCATCGAGATCGATCTCGATCGCCAGCAACTTCGTCAACTCGTGCACCACGACGACGTGATGTGGGCCGATCCGTGGAGCGCCCCGGAAAACGATATGGACCTGGTGCGCGAAGATGCGGGAACGAACTGGATCGAGAACAACTTCGGTTACTGCGGGCAGGACGTACGCGGTGAAGTGATGGACGCCGGTGTCCAGGACGACCACATGGACTTCGACGGTATCATGTTCCATGGAGGCCACGACGTGGCCAGCCACGGGACGAGCACCTACGGCATCGTCTTCGGCAACGGCGACCGAGACGGAGACGGCGAGGCCAAGGGCACCGGACACATGCCCTGCCCCGAAGCTCAGGGCATTTTCGCCGACTACGGCAACGTGGGTGATCGCTTCGCCCACACCGAAGAACTCAAGAGTGCGCCCTACTTCGCCTCGTTCCAGACCAATTCCTGGGGCGACGCCCGCACCCGGTCCTACACCAGCGTCTCGCATCAGATGGACGACATCATCTGGCGGCTGGACATCGCCATCACCCAGTCTCAATCCAACGCGGGCAATCAGGATTCGCGTCCCCAGGCGTGGGCCAAGAACATCATCTCCGTCGGCGGCGTGCGACACAAGAACACCCTCGATACTTCCGACGACGAGTGGTCCTCGGGCGCTTCCATCGGACCGGCCGAGGATGGTCGCATCAAGCCCGATATCAACTACTGGTACGACAACATCTACACCACCACTACCGGCAACGGTTACACCTCGACTTTCGGCGGCACCTCCGCGGCCACCCCCGAATCGGCCGGCGTCCTCGGGCTGATCGTGCAGATGTGGGCCGACAATGTCTGGGGCACCGACCCCCAGGGCACCACGGTCTTCGAAAAGCAACCCCACTTCGCAACGATCAAGGCGCTGGTGATCAACAACGCCCAGCAGTACGACTTCTCGGGAACCGGTGACGACCTGACACGGGTCCACCAGGGTTGGGGCCGGCCCAGCGCACGCGTGGCCTACGAGCGGGCCTCCCGCTCGCTGATCGTCGACCAGGACGTACCGCTGCAACTCGGCGAGAGCATCTCCTACGACGTGGACGTGCAGGCCGGGGAGAGCGAACTGAAGGTGACGATGATCTACCCCGATCCACCGGGAACCACCTCCGCCTCCCTGCACCGGATCAACGACGTCAACCTCAAAGTCACCTCGCCTTCGGGCACCGTCTACCACGGCAACGTGGGCCTCGATGCCTCGCCCTATTCCTCGCCGGGAGGCACACCCAACGACGTGGACACGGTGGAGAACGTTTTCGTCCAGAACCCCGAGCAGGGGCTGTGGACCGTGGAGATCTCTGCGGTGGAGATCAATCAGGACGCCTTCCTCGACACCGCGGAAGACGATGTCACCTTCGCCCTGGTGGTCACCGGCGGCACGGGTTCGGTGTGTGACGGCCCGGCCACCGATTTCACCATCACGCCCAATCCGGCTCGCGTCGGCGACAGCGTACTCTTCGACAGCACTGTCAATGGCGGCAGCGGTGGTCCCTATACCTACGCCTGGGATTTCGATGGGGACGGCGTCACCGACTCCACCGAAGCCGATCCGACTTACGTCTACAACCGCCCTTACAGCGGTCTGGTCACCCTCAAGACCCGAGACAGCAGTGATTGCCCGGCCTCCGTCGAACACGACATCACGGTCACCGGCCCCGATATTCGCTTCCACGACTACATCAACCTGACCGAGATCGAGGGCAAC
>JALTMS010000497.1 GCA_027001345.1 Acidobacteriota bacterium
GTTGCCGGGGCTGGATCGCAGCCTGGAGCCCGAGGCGGTGGAGGAGTACCTGGCCCTGGGCTATGTGCCCGAGCCGCGCACCATCTTCCGCGGCGCACGCAAGCTCGAGCCTGGCCATACCCTGCTGCTCGAGCGTGGCAGCAGGCGCCCGGCACCGCGCCAGTACTGGGATCTGCACTTCGATCCCGACACCTCTCTCGACGAGGAGGCCGCGGCCGGCGAGCTCGTGGATCGACTGCGCGAGGCGGTCGCCATCCGCATGGTCGCCGAGGTGCCCCTGGGGGCCTTCCTCTCGGGGGGCGTGGACTCCAGCGCCGTGGTGGCGATGATGGCGCAGATCGAGCGCCACAAGAAGGTACGGACCTGCTCCATTGCCTTCGACGATCCGCGCTACGACGAGGCCGGGTTCGCCGCCCGGGTGGCCGCGCGCTACGCCACCGATCACTACGTCCAGACCGTCGACCCGGAGCGTATCCCGCCCCTGGACCTGTTTGCGCGCCTGTACGACGAGCCCTTCGCCGACAGCTCCGCCATCCCCACCTACCGGCTCTGCGAGCTGGCGCGCCAGAAGGTCACCGTGGCCCTGTCCGGGGACGGCGGCGACGAAAACCTGGCCGGCTACCGCCGCCATCGCTGGCATGCCCTGGAAGAGCGCATCCGCGGCCGGCTGCCCGGCGCCCTGCGCGCCCCGGTCTTCGGCACGCTCGCCCGCCTCTATCCCAAGATGGACTGGGGCCCGCGGATCCTGCGCGCAAAGTCGACCTTCCAGGCCCTGGCCCGCCCCAGCCTGGCCGCCTATCTGCACAGCGTCTCGGTGATCCCGGACGAGTTGCGCCAGGGCCTCTACAGCCGGGGTTTCCGCGGGGACCTGCAGGGCTACGAGGCCCTGGAGGTGTTCCGCCGCCACGACCGCAACGCCCCGCAGGACGATCCCCTGTCCCGGATCCAGTACATCGACATCAAGACCTATCTGCCCGGGGACATCCTCACCAAGGTGGACCGGGCGAGCATGGCCCACGCCCTGGAAGTGCGGGTGCCCATCCTCGATCACCACCTGGTCGAGTGGATGGCGACCCTGCCGTCGGGCCTGAAGCTCCGCGGCCGCGAGGGCAAATACGTGTTCAAGAAGGCGCTGGAGCCCCATCTGCCCGCCGACGTGCTGTACCGGCCCAAGATGGGCTTCGCCGTGCCCATGGCGCGCTGGCTGCGCCAGGACCTGCGCAGGGAACTGGAGTCCCGTGTCCTCGGAGAGCGGCTGCTCGATGCCGGTTTCTTCGATGCCGCCGCCCTGCGCACCATGGTCGAGCAGCACCTCGGCGGCCGCCGCGAGCACTCGGCGGCGCTGTGGGCCCTGCTCGTCATGGACTCCTTCCTGGAGCAGTCGTCGGCCGCCACGAGTGCGCCTGCGGCCCGCCCGGAGGCCCCGGTATGAATGCCTCCGCCAGTTCCGCCGGCGGGGCGGCGCCGGTGCTGCTGTTCAGCCTCCCGCGCTCGGGCAGCACCTGGATCGGCAAGATCCTGGACAGCCATCCCGACACCCTCTATCGCCACGAGCCCGACACGGTGCAGCGACTGGACTGGCTCGGGCTCTTCCCGCGACCCGATGCGGGCCGGCGTCACCGCGCCGAGCTGGAAGACTACCTGCGTGCGGTCCGTGCCATGGCCCATCCCAAGGTGGTGGGCAAACGACCGGCTTTCGCCAAGTCCTACCTGGGGCCGATGGGGGCCGGTGCCGCCTGGGCCGGTGCGTGGCTGTCCCGCCTTGCGAGCCGTGCGGGTTGGGTCGTGCCGGCCCCTTTCACTCCGCGGCCGGCGGCCGCCCCCCTGGTGTGGAAGTCCATCGAGTCCCTCGGCCGGGTCGGCGCCATCCTCGCCGCCCTGCCCGAGGCCCGGCTCGTCCACCTCTACCGCCATCCCTGCGGCTTCGTGGCCTCGGTGCGTCGCGGCGAGCGGGCCGGCCGTTTCCAGTCGGCGGTGAGGGTGGCCGAGGACCGGGACCTGTTCCAGCAGATCCTTGCCACGCCCCAGGCCCGGCGCCTGGGCTTCGACCACGCCACCTACCAGCGCGCCAGCGAGGTCGAGCGCCTGGCCTGGATGTGGGTCGTCTACAACGAAAAGGCGGCCGAAGAGGGCGGCGGATCCGGGCGCTACACCGCGGTCTGTTACGACGCCTTCTGCGCCGATCCCGAAGCCGGTGCCCGGTCGCTGTTCCAGTGGCTCGGCCTGTCCTGGTCGGCACAGACGGAAGAGTTTCTGGCTTCCTGCACCCGGGGAGGCAGCGAAGGCTACTACAGCCTCAGCCGCAAGCCTCTCGAGGCTGCAAACCGCTGGCGCAAGGATCTGGATCGCGCCGATGCCGAGGCAATCCTGGAGATCGCGGCCCGTTGCCGACTCGCCCCGGAGCTGGATCCAGGTGGCGCGCCTCCCGGTCCTGTCGCCGGAAGTGCGGCATGATCCGCTCGCTGGTCTTCACCACCCTGTTCCCCAATGCCGAACGCCCGCATCACGGGGTCTTCGTCGAGCAGCGCCTGCGTCACCTGCTGGCATCCGGGGAGGTGGAGAGCACGGTCATCGCTCCGGTCCCCTGGTTCCCCCGCGCCCTGGCGCGCAGTCGCCGTTACGGTGCCTACGCCCGCGTCCCCCGGAACGAGAACCGGGACGGCCTGGCGGTGATCCATCCGCGCTATCCCGTGATCCCCCGGGTGGGATGGAGCCTGGTGCCCTGGACCATGGCCGCGGCGACCTGGCCGGTGGTGTCCCGGGTCTGCCGCAGCGAGCCCCGGCCGGGGCTGATCGACGCCCATTACTTCTTTCCCGACGGGGTCGCCGCGGTCCTGCTCGGGCGGGCCCTGGGTCTGCCCGTGGTCGTCACCGCGCGCGGCACCGACATCAATCTGATCCCCCGCTATCGCTTCCCGCGGCGGGTGATCCGGCAGGCGGCCGGCCGCGCAGCCGGCATCGTCACGGTCTGCCAGGCACTCAAGGACGCCATGGTGGAGATGGGAATCCCAGGGGACGCTATCGAGGTCCTCCGCAACGGGGTGGACCTGGAGCGCTTCCGGCCCATGGACCGGGAGGCCCTGCGCCGCGAGCTGGGCGTGCGCGGACCGACCCTGCTCTCGGTGGGGCACCTGGTCGAGCGCAAGGGCCATCACCTGGTCATCGAGGCCCTGGCGGAGCTGCCGGGGGTGCACCTGCTGATCGCCGGCGAGGGGGAGATGGCGGGCCGGTTGCGCTCCCTGGCCACGGCCCTGGGCGTGGCCGA
>JALTMS010000498.1 GCA_027001345.1 Acidobacteriota bacterium
TCGCCGTTGTAGACGACAGGCGCAGGCGCGGTGAGGTTGACCAGCAGGGGAAGGCCGTGGGCGTGGAGGTCGGAGGGCCGGGGAGAGGCGCCCCCCGCCTCGCGCCCCATGGAACCATGTCGGTCGCAGCCGACCGGGGAATCAGAAGAAGATGCCGAAGAGGAACGGCTTGAGGATCATCCAGAAGTCGAGGCCCGACTCCTCGATCGGCGGCGTGGCAGGCGCGGTCACCACCGGCTGAGGCATCGTCTCGCTGCCGCCGGCGATCGTCGCTGGAGTTTCGACGAACACACCAGCCGAAGCCATCGGGACGAAGCTGAGCAGGATCGCCAAGAGAATTGCCAGGCCCAAGAACTTCTTCACGCTGCGCTGAGTCATTGTCTTCTCCCCATGCGGCATCCATTGCCGAGGTTGTGTCGTTTCACGCCCGGAGATAGAGCAATGCCCGTGCCACTCCCTTCGAGGTCGGGCGAGGGCCTTGACAGTCAATGACTTACGCGGCGGAGTCCCGATCCCTCGCTCTGCCGCCGCCGATGCGAGCAGTGTTCAGCTCTCGCCGCTCCGACCTCCAACCCGCTGAAAACACGCCCCTTGTCCCAGTGTTCAAGATCCACCATGGCATTCGCTCGACGGCAGGCTGGCTCCCGTCGGGGGGGAAACCTAGATTCTGCGGGGCAGAGTGCGGGGTCGAGGGGATCCCCTCGGCGAGACAGAGGAGAGACGTGCTCGGTCACCTTTCCAGGCGCAGCACAGAAGGCATACCCCGGCCGGCAAGCGGCCGGATGCCCCTGTTCCTCGTGCTGCTCGGTGTGGCGCTGCTGATCTCGCTGGTACCGGTGGGAGTGTTCGGGCTGCTGACCGTGCGCGGCAGCCGCGAGGCCCTGGTGGTCAGCCAGCAGGAGCAGCAACTGCTGCTCGCGGCCTCCACCGCCGAACGTCTCGACGCCTTTCTCGATCACGTGGGTCGAGAGGCGGTCAAGCTGGGTGAGGCCTTTGGCGTGCTGCGCGCCGAGACCGGTGGTCGTCTCGGCTTTCTTCCGGAGTTTCTCGACGAGACGGTGGTGCTGATGCGCTACCGCCCGGTTGCGGGGCGCATCTCCACCGCCGTGGTGCCCGAACTGGTGCTCAGCCGCCAGCTCGAGGCGTCACTCGACCAGGACGCACGGGTGATTCTCGAGCACGGGGCCGCGCCGACCCCTGCGTCGGCTCGCGGCGCGGTACTCGGCGGGCCCTACACCCTGGGGCCCGAGCGCATTCTCGCCGTCACCGTCTCGGCGCCGGTGCAGCGAAGGGGACGCCTGCTCGGTGTGCTGCAAGAGGTTGCCGTCTTCCAGTCGGTGTGGAACGAGTTGGCCTCGTCGGTTCCGCGATCGATGCGGCTGTTTCTCGTCCGGCCCGACGGACAGCTCGTCGCTCGCACCGGGCCGGAAGGCGGTCCCACGCCGCGACAACTCCTCGACCGCGCCATCGTGCAGGAGTTCCTCGGCATGCGTGGCCGATCGCGGGGCGCCCAGGCCTACAAGGCCCGCGGACCGGGTGGCGAGGTGCGCGAGTACCTCGGTTCCTACTCCGCCACCGAGTACGGCTGGGGCGTGTTCGTCGAGGTCGACGAGGCCCTGGCCCTGGCTCCGGTCAGTCGACTGGTCAAGGAGGTGCTCTTCGGCGGTGTGCTGGCGGCGGGATTGGCGATCGTTGCCGCCTTGCTGATGGGCGGTGTGATCAGTCGGCCGATGGCACGCCTGGCGGCCATCTCCAGCCGTCTGGCCGCCGGAGACTTCTCGGTGCGCGCCACTGCTTCCCGGGTGCGCGAGATCGATGCCCTGGCGAGCAACTTCAATTTCATGGCGGGCAAGCTCGGCGATCTGGTCGAGCGCTTCCGGGCTGCGGCTCGGGACGCCAATGCGATGTTCCTCGGCACGATTCGCGCCCTGGCCGAGGCGATCGATGAAAAGGATCCCTACACCAAGGGTCACAGCGTGCGGGTCAACCGCTACGCGGTGATCATCGGCCGCTACCTCGGCCTGAGCCGCGAGGAGATGAAGGCTCTGCACGTCTCGGCCCTGCTCCACGACGTGGGCAAGATCGGCATCGACGACAGCATTCTCAAGAAGCCGGCCGCCCTGACCGCCGCCGAGTTCGAGGTGATGAAGACCCATCCGGAGCGGGGCGCCAAGATCATGGGTCGCATCCCGCAGATGAAGAGCATCATCCCCGGCATGCGCTTCCACCACGAACGCTGGAACGGCGCCGGTTATCCTCTCGGGCTGAAGGATCAGGAGATTCCATTGCAGGCCCGGATCGTGGCCGTCGCCGACACCTTCGATGCGATGACCACCGACCGTCCCTACCAGAAGGCCTTCACCGAGGCTGCGGCCGTCGCCCGGATCAATGATCTCAAGGGCGTGGGGCTCGATCCCGAGGTGGTCGAGGCGTTCAATCGCGCCTACGAAGCCGGGGAGTTCGACGAGGTCTTCCGCACGCGGCCGAAGTACTTCCAGGACGACGAGCAGGCCGACAGCGGGGAGGTCGAGACCGCCACCACCGGCCCCGAGCAGGGTGAGGTCAATCCACGTCCTTGATTTCCTCGAAGGGAATCTCCCGACCCGCGCGCAGCATGCGAATCGCCCAGTTGATCCGTTCGTGCCGCAGCACCTGTCGTGAACTGCGCGAACGCAGCAGCAGGGTCTTGAGTTCGAGCAGCCGTGGAATCGCCGGCTTGCCCTCCAGCCTGGCCAGCGCCAGCAGCGGCACGAAGAAATCGCCGTCCTCCTCCCGATAGGCTGTCTCGAGGGCCCGCGAGACGTGCTCGGCGTGCCGTGTCCGGGCCAGGGCGCGGGCGGCGACGTCTCTTGCCGCGGAAAGGAAGGGAACCCGATACAGGTCGTCGGTGATCAGCGAGATCAGGAAGGGCGTGGCGCGATCGCTGTCGATACGGTCGAGGGCCTCGGGGATCAACTCGGGAGCGGCCTCGTAGCGTCCGAACAGCCGTCTGAGGGGCTCGATGGCGCGGGGATCACCCAGGTCGCCGAGGCGTTCGACGGCCAGTTCGATCTCTTCCGGTGTGCCGTCCTGCAGCAGGGCCAGCCAGGGCTCGATTTCGGGCTCCGTTTCGTTGACCAGCCGGATACCGTGGGCCGTGGCGCGCAGGCGGTGGGCCAGGGCGGGAGCCGCCACCGATTCGGCCAGAGTGTCGAGGGTGTCGGCCGCCCCCAGCGGCGCGCTGCGGGCGAGGGTCGCCAGCGTCTGCTCGGCGACCGGTCCAAG
>JALTMS010000499.1 GCA_027001345.1 Acidobacteriota bacterium
GGGGATCTGGAACAGACCGCTTTGCGCACCAATCTGGAGGCGGCCGCCGCGGCGGCCGCCTCCAGATTGGTGCGCAAAGCGGTCTGTTCCAGATCCCCCTGGTCCATGTCGTGTCCCGAGTTGACGTCGATGGTCACCATCGCCTCGGTGCGTTCGATCAGCAGCCGCCCGCCGCCGGGCAGAGGCACCTGGGGCTCGAGGCAATCAGCCAGCGCCCGATCGAGGCCCAGAGCCTCCACCATCGGCTCGGCGCCTCTCCACGCTTCGACCACCGCATCGAGGCCGGCGGGCTGAGCGGCGAGGAAGGCCTCCAGGCTCCGGCGGGTCGCGGGATCGTCGATCAGGATATGTGTCGACCCACCGGCCAGCCGATCGCGAACGAAGCGTAGCGCCTGATCTTCCCCCGGCTCGACCAGTGCGGGACAGCCCAGAGCCTCGACCCGGAGGAGCAGCCGATCCCAGCGCTGCACGAGCTGCCGCACGTCAGCGGCGATCGCCTCTCGACTCGCGCCACTCGCCGCGGTGCGCAGGATCACACCGTGCTCCGCGGGAGCCACCGCGTCGAGCACCTCCCGCAGCCGCTCCCGCTCGGCCTCGTCGAGACGGCGACTGATGCCGCGGTGCCGCCCCCCGGGGGCGAGAATCGCCAGGGTGCCCGCCAGGGTGATCTCGGTGCTCGCCCGATGGCCTTTGTCCGCCACCGCCTCCCGCACGAGCTGAACCAGCACTCCCTGGCCCACCTCCTCCGGGAGCGCCGGCTCGCCGTCCCGCCGCGGGGGCCTGACCAGCAGCAAATCGCGGTCCAGGCCCACGTCGACGAAGACGGCATTCATGCCCGAGGCGCGGCGCACGACCCTCCCTTTGAAGATCGCCCCACCGAGGCTGTCGCCTTCGAGGGGTACGACCCGCAGCTCGGCGACTCGATCACCGTCGAGGCGCGCCAGCCAGCGCTCGCCGAAATCGGTGGCCAGCACCAGCCGGGAGTCGTCAGCACCGGAGACCTGCACCACCCCTCCCCGCCTCAGGCCGTCAACGGCAGGCCCTGACGGCCGGCGACCAGGGGCGAGACTTCCAGATGGCCGACCCGGGCCACCTGCCGCGTGCGCATCATCTCCACTTCTTCCGGAGGCTCCTGCCCGAGGATGGCGGTGATCACCTCCACGGGGCGGGCCGAACCCCGCTCGGTGAAGCGGATTTCGAACTCTGCTTCACCCCCCTCGCCGACGCCGGCGCGGGCCACCAGGGGGCGCAAATCGATGCGGCGCAACTTGCCCTTGCGCAGGCGCTCGATGAAGACCGTCTCCTGGGCGAGGAAGCGATCGATCTGCTGCCGAACCTGCCGCGGTGCCAGGCCGGGCAAGCGGGCCCGGTAAGCGGCACGGACGATGTCTTCCTGCAGTGAACGTGCCCCAGGGGCGAGCCTGACCATCGCCCGAATCGCCAACCCCTCGGGTAGATGACGGTTGACCCACTCGACGTCCCCGCCACCCATCAGGGGCGTATGGGTTTCCAGGTCGGCGTATTCCGCAACCGAGGCGATCCCCAGGGCCAGGGCCGGCCCGAGCGAGATTTTCGGCCGCGGCTTGAACCCCTTGGAATAGGCGAGCTGGATGCCGGCCCGGCGCAGACCGTGAAGCAGCGCTCGAACCAGGTCCAGATGCCCGAGGAAGCGCGAACGGGAGAGCTTCTCGAAGTGGATGCGGTAGCGGTAGACCGGTCGCGGCGGCGCCTGGCAATCTTCAGCCGCTTGGCTCACGACTGCCTCGGTGCGGCGAGCGGCGGCAGGCAGCGCCGCGGGCCGGGTGCGCGGAGCGAGTTCGAGCCCGCTCCAGTGCTGCTCGGCGACGATGCCCTTGATGCACTCCCGGGCGAAGGGGCCGCAAGCCGTGCAGGCCGTCGACGAGCAGGGTACCACCGTGGCCGCCTCCCGAGCCCTGCGGTATTCCTGCTCGAGCCAGCGACGCCGGATCAGCGGATCGACCACCTCCCAGGGCAGTTCCGCGTCGACAGGCAACTCGCAGGTCGCCAGCCGGTCGGCATCGATGCCGCAACGCTCGAAAGCCTCGCGCCAGATCTCCACTCGGAAATGCTCGCTCCAGCCGTCGAGCACCGCGCCCGCCTTCCACGCCTCGTAAATCGCCGGGGCCACCGAGCGATCGGCCCGGGACAGGACGCCCTCGAGCCAGGACTCGCCGTGATGGTGGTGGCGGAACTGCACGCCCCGAGGAATCCGACGACGAATCAGCTCTTGCTTGGCAACGAAGGCCTCTTCGCTCTGCATGCCGAACCACTGAAAGGGAGTGAAGACCTTCGGCACGAAGGTCGAAGCCGAGAGCGTGACCTTGACCCGCCCCCCGCCGATGCGGCGACCCTGGTCGAGGATGCGCGCGGCGAGATCGACCTGAGCCTCGACATCTTCGATCGTTTCAGTTGGTAGTCCGATCATGAAATAGAGCTTGATGGTGGTCCACCCCGCCTCGAAGGCCAGCCGCGTCGCCTCGAGGATCTGCGCCTCGGTGAGGTTCTTGTTGATCACGTCCCGCAGCCGCTGGGAACCGGCCTCGGGGGCGATGGTAAAGCCCGTCTTGCGCACCCGACGAACCTGGGCGGCAAGATTCTCGGTCATCGTCGAGGCGTGGAGCGAAGACAGGCCGACGGAGACCGAGCGGGGTTCCATCTCGTCCATCAACTCGGTCAGCAGCGGCTCGATCGCACCATACTCGCCGGTGTTCAGCGAGGTCAAGGAGAACTCATCGTAGCCGGTGGCCTCGATCGAGCGGCGAATCCCCTCGTACACCCGAGTCGGATCCCGTTCTCGGGTCGGCCGGTAGATGTAGCCCGCCTGACAGAAGCGGCAGCCCACCGGGCACCCACGCTGGATTTCCCACGAAACCCGGTCGTGAACGATGTCTCCGTGGGGCACGACGATCTTCTCCGGGAAGGGCGCCGCATCGAGATCGTAGACGATGCGCCGTCGCACCTTCTCCGGCGCACCACTGCCGGGCCGGGGCCGGGGGAGCAGCAGACCTGTTCGGGGCTCCGGCTCGAGATCGTAGAGCGCCGGTGCGTACCACCCCTCGAGACCGGCGATGGCCGAGAGGATCGCCCGGCGGTCGCGCCCCGCATCCCGCAGGCGGCGGTAGAGATCGATCATCTCACCGAAGGCCTGCTCGCCCTCTCCGATCAGGATCAGGTCGAAGAAATCCGCGAAGGGCTCCGGGTTGACCAGCACCGGTCCGCCTCCCAGCACCAGGGGATCAT
>JALTMS010000500.1 GCA_027001345.1 Acidobacteriota bacterium
ACTGGATTCATAACGGTTTTGTCCAGGTTGACGAGGAAAAAATGTCCAAGTCGCTGGGTAATTTCTTTACCGTGCGCGAAATACTCGCGGCCTACCAGCCGGAGGAGGTGCGTTATTTTATCCTCGCCAGCCACTACCGCAGCCCGCTGAATTACAGCGACGACAACCTGGACAAGGCGCGCGGCGCCCTGCAGCGTCTGTACACGGCGTTACGTGATACCGACCCCGACGCACAGGCCGAGCCGATTGCCGCGTATGTCGAGC
This sequence comes from Acidobacteriota bacterium, assembly GCA_027001345.1. GTDB lineage: Bacteria > Acidobacteriota > Polarisedimenticolia > J045 > J045 > JALTMS01. The sequence continues at coordinate 265 of JALTMS010000500.1, forward strand.
GTTTTGAAGCAGCCATGAACGATGATTTCAACACGCCCGAGGCACTGGCGGTATTGTTTGAGCTGGCGCGCGCGGTCAATCGCAGCCGCGACGGTGATGGCGCCGGGCTGGATGAGCTGGTTGCGACCCTGCGCCGGCTGGCCGGCTACCGGCAGGCCATGCGCCTGCTCGTCGCCCGGCTGATCTACAACGACGGGCTGGTGACGATCTTCGCCTTCGGTGGGATCTACGCCGCAGGCACCTTCGGAATGTCGATGAGCGAGATCATCGGCTTCGGCATCGCGCTCAATCTCTCGGCCGGCGCCGGTGCCCTGCTCTTCGGACTGATCGACGACCGCGTGGGCGGCAAGACCGTCATCGCAGTCTCCCTTGCCGGATTGATCGGCGCGACGCTGCTGGCAGCGATGGCCCCCACGCGCACCTGGCTGTGGGTCGGCGGCATCGCCATCGGCCTGCTGGTGGGCCCCAACCAGTCGGCTTCCCGCAGCCTGATGGCGCGTTTCGTGCCCTCGCCCCGCTCGGCGGAGTTTTTTGGTCTCTATGCGTTTTCCGGCAAACTCACGTCGTTCGCCGGGCCGTTCTTGCTCGGTCGGCTGACCACCCTGGCCGGCAGTCAGCGCGTGGGCGTCGCCTCCGTGCTGCTGTTCTTCCTCGTCGGAGGCGCATTGCTGTGGCGAATCGACGAGGACGCCGGCACGCGGCAGGCCGAGCGCGAACAGGCCCTGCTCACCACCCGACGCGCCGAGGAGGAACTCGCGTGAACGGCAAGCCCGGGAAACAAGTGCGCGGCCCGAGCGTAGAGGGGGGCCGAGAGGATCCCGTGTACGCAACCGACCAGGCCATCACCCACCCCTCCCCGCCGATCACCGACGATTCGGAAGCCGCACTGCTGCGCCGGGCGAGCCGCGGCGAGGTGGAAGCGGTGCAGGAAATGCTCGCCCGGCACCGGGATGGCCTGTTCGGCATCGCCTGGGGCTATCTCGGCGACCGGGAGGAGGCTCTCGATGCCTGCCAGGAAGCCCTTTCCAAGGCCCTGGCCCATGCCCATCGTTTCGATCCCCGGCAGCCCCTGTCGGCCTGGCTCAACCGGATTCTCCGCAACTGCTGCCTCGATCGCCTGCGGCGGCTGAAGTTTCGACGCCACGCCTCCCTCGACCACGCCCGGGAGGAATACGGCCTCGAGCCGGCCTCGAGCCGCCCCGGCCCCGAGGAGCAGATGCTGCGTGGCGAGTTGCGCAGCCAGCTCCGGGCCGCGCTGGCCAACCTGCGTGAGGAAGAGCGGGAGGTCATCATCCTGCGCGACGTGCTGGACTGGCCCTATGCCAAGATCGAAGCCTTTCTCGATCTGCCCCACGGCACCCTGGCCTCGCTGATCCACCGCGCACGCCACCGCCTGCGGCGGCAGATCGATGGCTACCTCACCGGGGACGCCTCCGAGGAAGGGGGGACGTCATGACCCGCGACGCCGACGCCAGGCTCCTCTCACAGCTTCTCGACGGCCTGCTCAGCGCCGACGAGGAGGCGGCCCTGCGCCGGCGTATGGAAACCGACGCGGAACTGGCCGAGTCCTACCGCCGGCTACTCGCCCTGCGTGCAGAGCTTCGTCGAGCCATCGCCCCCCCCGCGGTCAGTCAGGCGGAGTGGGATGATCTGGCTCTCAGCGCCATCTCGAGCCACGGCCAGCGTCTGGGCTGGCTGCTGCTGACACCCGCCGCAGCCGCGCTGGTCTCCGGCGGCCTGGCGATGGTCTTCACCGACCCCGAGGTACCGCTGTGGATCCGGCTGGCTCTGGCGGGTCTGGTGGCCGGCGCCACCTTCCTGCTGATCTCCGCCATCGCCGACCGCCTGCGCTCCCGGCGCATCGAGCGCTACGACAAGGTGCAACGATGATTGTAGTCAGCTCCGATCTGATCCCCGGCAAACACATCACCCGCACTCTGGGCATGGTCAAGGGCAACGCGGTCCGCGCCCGCCCCATCTTCCGCGACATCATGGCCTTCGTCCGAACCCTGGTCGGTGGTGAGATTCCCGAGTACACCAAGATGCTTGCCGAAACCCGCGAACAGGCGCTCGACCGGATGATGGAAGAGGCCCGCTCCCTGGGCGCCGATGCGGTCGTCGCCACACGCTTCGTCACGGCCCAGACCATGAGTTCAGCCGCCGAGCTGCTGGTCTACGGAACCGCGGTCAAGCTCGAGCACTGATCGGCACCACGCGCCGTCGCCCCGACGGCAGAGTAGAATGCCGCCATGAAGAAAGTTCTCGGACTCGGCCGCCGCGGCTGGATCATTCTCCTCGCCCTGCACCTCGCCGCCGCAGTAGCCGGCATCATCGTCGGACTGGTGCTGCTACAAGATCTGCCCGGCATCGACCGGATGGACATCGCCCGTCTGTCCCGGGTGACCATCCTCCTCGATCGCCACGGCGAGCAGCTCCACACCCTCGGTGAGCAGCGCCGAATCCCGGTCACTCTCGATCGGATCAGCCCGTGGCTGGTGAAGGCCGTGGTGGCCACCGAAGATCCTCGTTTCATGAAACATTTCGGGGTCGATCTCAAGGCCGTTGCCCGCGCCGCTCTGCGCAACCTGACATCCCACTGGGGAGCGGAGGGCGCGAGCACGATCACCATGCAACTGGCCCGGGACGAATTCCTCAATCGCCGCAAGACGCTCTACCGCAAGGCCCTCGAAGCGGTCTACGCAACCCAGATCGAGCAGCACTACAGCAAGGAGGACATCCTCACTCACTACTGCAATCGGGTCTATCTCGGCCATGGCCGTTATGGCGTGGAGGCCGCCTCCCGCTTCTACTTCGGCGTGAATGCAGCCGACCTGGACCTGCCCCGGGCAGCCCTGCTCGCCGGTCTGATCCAGGCTCCCGAGCGTCTGACGCCCTTTCGGCATCCTCAGCGCGCGCGCAACCGACGCAACCACGTCCTGCGCCGGATGGCCGTCGAGGGCATCATCGAACCGGCCCTCGCCGAACAGGCCCAGAA
>JALTMS010000501.1 GCA_027001345.1 Acidobacteriota bacterium
CCCGCTCCCTGCTCGGGATCGCCGGCCTGCGCGCGCCCCTCCGCCCGGTAGAGCGCCGCCAGCAAGGCCTCTCGCCGGCGCTGCCATTGCGGAACGCTCAGCCCGCCCCGAACAGTTTTTTCCAGCGGCACACCCGTCGCCGCGTCGAGCCTGAAGACAGTGGCTCCCGCGACGCCGACCCGCACCACGCCCCGTTCCACGCGCAGGTCCATCGCCCGGGATCGCGACAGATGAGGAAGAAAGGTGTACCAGCCGCCAGCAGGGAAGAATCTCGCGACGGATGCGGTGAAGGGAGGTGCCTGCCCCCGGCTGAGAACCGAGGCGGGAAGACCGGCGACGACCTGTCGTGGCCCGGCCAGATTATTGAACCCGGCGACTGCCAGATACAGCTCGTCGGTCCTCGGATGCCGGAAACCGCGCATGAGTGCCAGATGCCCCGGGTGGTGGTAATTCCCTCCGACGCTCCCGTCCTCGTACACCAGCATCAGTCTCGAGGGATAGCCCGGTGAATGTCGGCTGACCACGGCCAGTACGGGCTCGCCGCCGCGCCGCAGGTGCGCCAGGGAGGCCATGCATCGCACGTGGCTGACGCCGTCCAGGCCCGGGTAGGGTGTCGACCAGGGATTCAGCCAGTTGGGCCCGATCGCCTGGTGAAATGGCAACAGCACCGAGGACGCGGCCCACAGGCCGCGGTCGCCCCCCGGCGGCCTTCCATCCGGCGGCGGCAGCGGCGGGAAATCCTTCGCCACCCACAGGCGGCGCAGAGGGCCGAACCCGGTGGAACCGATAGTGACCGCGCCGATGGGCTGGCCTGGAACCTGCCGGCGAAGCTGCAACCCTCCACGGGTCAGGACGGTCAGCTCCGTACCCCGGAAGATCGCAGTGACGGGATCGAGAGCCCACGCCGCGACGGCCAGCGAAACGACCAGGAACGCAGCCAGCGCCATCACTCGCAATCCCACCCGCTGTCTGCCCAGACGTCCGAGATAATATCTCAGACCGGAGAGCGCTCCCCACCCACCCCGGTCGAGACAGTCGAGAGCTTCCCGCGCACAGGGACGGCGTCGGGGATCCTTTTCCAGCAGCCTGAGGATCATCGCTCGCAGGGCCACCGGCACCCGCCCCAGACTGCGACGCGGCGAGGGCGGGGGCCGCTGAAGGTGGGCATTCATCACTTCGATTTCGGAGGCGCCGGAAAACGGCGGCCAGCCGGCGATCATCTGCCAGGCGGTCACGCCCACCGCGTAGAGATCCGTCGCCGGGCCGATGTCGGACTGGCCTCGAATCTGCTCCGGAGCGCTGTACTCCGGCGTGCCGACGAAACGCCCGACGGTGGTCAGACCCTCACCGCTCGCTTCTCGAGCCAGACCGAAGTCCAGCAACACCACGCGATCCCCGCCGCAACCGTCCGGCACGAGAAATATATTGGCCGGCTTGACGTCCCGGTGCACGACGCCAGCCTCGTGAGCCACCGCCAGCGCCTCGAGCAATCCCCTGACAATGCCCGTCGCCACGGCGGGGCTCAGCCGCCCCTCCCTGGCCAGGCGCTCCTTGAGGCTCTCACCTTCGAGGAGTTCCGAAACCAGGTAGAGCAGGCCGTCTTCCGCTCCGATGTCGTGAATGTGGAGAATGCCGGGATGGTGCAGTTCGCGCACCAGACGCAGTTCGCGGCGCAGTCGCTCGAGGGTCGTCGCGCTGCTGCCGGGAAAGAGAATCTTCAGCGCCAGTTCCTGGTCGGCAACCACATCGGCAACGCGATAAACCTCGCCCGATCCCCCGTGTCCGATGGCGGCGATGATGCGGTAACGACCGGCGAAAACCTCGCCCGGCGCGAGGTTCCGGAAATGGAGGATCCGCTCCCGGTCCCGGGATCCCATGTCCTGGGTGTCGCTATCCGATGAATGGAAACTCACTCCCCCTCCGGGAACTGTCGCCTCCGCGGCGGATCCTCTCCCTCCCCGATTCAGAATAACGCTTATCCGCACGGTCATCGGTGTATGGATTGCGCAGAATCTCCTCCTCACCCGACCATGGGCTCCGAGGCCACTTCGCCGTACCATCTGGAGAGGATGGCCGCGCAAGCGCCGGCCTGGCCATCAGCCCGGCCACAGGAGAGAGGTTCCCATCTTGCGAACCCGGCACAGCATTTCAGCATTCTGGATCATGGCGGTCGTTATTTATGTTTCGACTTGCTCCCCGGTGACGACGCGCGCCGACTCCTCCTGCGAGCGTGTCCTCGATGCCCCGGACTTTCCCCAGCAGGCCTTCGAGGCTCCCCTTCGCCCCGTGCTCGAAACGGCACTCGACCTGGAAGGACAGGGTCGTCCCACGCCAGTATTCGTCGCCCGCCGCTTCGAAAACTCAGGCAACGGCTACCCGCTCTACCGGGTGGAGGCAGACGGTGCCGGCGGTCTACGCTTCGTGGAGATTGTCGATCTCGGCGTGCAGCCCGAGCGCTCGCCCCAGCCCACCAGGCTGGTCGCCGGAGACGTGGACGGGGACGGCATGCGAGACCTGCTGGTGTTGTGGTCGGATGACACTTCGGCCGCTGACCGCCTGGATATCTGGCTCGGTGACGATCAGGGCGCGTACACCGGCCCACCTGACAGTCTCGACCTGAGCGGGCGCCTCGGCGGAGGACCGACCCTCGCGGACATCGACGGCGATGGCGACCACGATCTCGCCCTGCTCTGGCAGCTCTGCTCCTACGGTAGCCATTGCCCGGAGAGTCGGCTCGAGGTGTTCCGCTGGGAGCCCGGCCGGGGCCTGGTCCCGGCGGCCCGAGCGTCGGCGGGACGGAGCGCCGGCCTGCCGCTGGTCGCGGCGGATCTCGACGGTGACGGCGTCGAGGAGCTGGCCACCGTCTTCGACTCCTCGCCTTCGCGCAAGGAACTGGGCGTGTTCAGTGCCGAGGAGGATCTGTCGCTCTCACTGGAACTCCACCGACTGCCCTTCACGCCCGGCACTCTGGTGCCGCTGCGACCCCGGCCGGGGGCCCCGGCCACCCTCTTCGCCACCGCTTTCCCCCGCTTTCCCGCTCGCCGCGCGAACCTGCACCGACTGGCCAGCGACAACGGCATCCTCGAGGTCGAGACTCTCTTGCAGCTCCAGCCGGGCACCCGGGCGGACCGGGCCCGTGTCGGCGACCTCGACGGCGATGGCGCCGAGGAGCTGGCCTTTCCCGTTGGTCGGGCGTTTTCGCGGACGGCGCGGGGCTGCGAGATCGTCTGGAATCAGGGTGACGGGCTGCAA
>JALTMS010000502.1 GCA_027001345.1 Acidobacteriota bacterium
GCCCGATCGGCTGGCGCTTTCGCCGGACGGCGACCGCCTCTACGCATCTCTGCGGGTTCGCGATCAGGTCGGCAGGCAGCGCGATGGCTACAAGGTGGGGGCCGAGCCCGAAGGCTACGTGGCGGTTTTCGATCTGACCACCGACCGCCGGGAAGCGATCATTCCCCTCGATATCGATCCGCTGGATATGGCGGCTCTCGGAGGTGGGAACCTGGTCGTCGCTTCGCGCACGCCCGCTTTCCCCGGCAACTGGTGGTCGAGCGCGGTGGCCATCGTCGATACTGCCGGGGGCGACGAGGTGGAGCGGCTGTGGGCCTACCTCGACCCCACGATCTCGCGAAGTGCAGACGGCCGCGTGCTCTACCAGCTCAGTTGGGAGAAGTGGTGGATCGCCAAGGTCGGGCGGCTGGCGCGCTTGACTTTCGACGAGGCGGGGCGGCCGGTGAGCGTCGATTACGAGTGGTCCAGTGTCAATGCCGCGGAACGTCTCTGGGCCTCGCCGGACGGTAGTCGACTGGTGACCGACCAGGGCTTGCTCTACGAAGATCGGGCTGGCGTCTATCCTCGTCCGAGCCGGTGGGGGGAGGTCTCCGCGGACGGACCCTGGGCACAGGTCTACTGGGATCCGCGCACTGACGAGTTCTACGCCGCGGAGCCGGACTCCCTGCGCCGCTATGGCGGCCGAGATCCTCGCCGACTCGGGGATTTCCCTCGCCCGGTCACCCCCTTCGCCATCGGACGCTATGCGCGGCGCACGTTCTTCATCGAAGCTGCGGGGGGTGGTGCGGAGATCCGATGGATCGAGGTCAACCATGCTCCGGTGGTCGATGCCGGCGCCGATCAGCAGATCGAGTGCAGCGGAGGTGGCGGAGCTGAGGTGCCCCTGGTGGGCACGGCCACCGATCCCGATTCCTCGCCGGGCACCGAGGATGATCTGCTCGGCACGACCTGGCTCGAAGACGGGCGGGTGCTCGGCCAGGGTCTGAAGCTTTTCACGCGGATGACTCTCGGTAGCCACCAGGTGGTTCTTCAGGCCGAGGATCGCTCTGGTCTTGTCGGCAGCGACACTCAGGTCAGTGAAGTGGTGGACACGCGCCCACCGGTGGGACGGATCACCGCCCCGGAGGCTGGGAGCTGCCACGGTCCGGCAGCGCTGCCGGTCCGCGTGGTCGATGACTTCGCAGATAGCTGCGAATCGGGTCCGCTGGTTCGCGCCTACCAGCCGGAGGGCGGTCCGACTTACAGCGAGCACGGAGACTATCGAGTCGAGGTCAGCGCCAGCGATCCTTCCGGCAACGCCGCAACGGCTGCGGTGAGTTTCACCGTCGACCGGACGGCCCCGGTGGTGACCCTGATCGAGGCACCCCATCCGCAGCAGATGAGTTTCGTTTCCTCCGACGACGATGGCGCCGCAGGTGCCGTGGTCTACGAGCAGATGCTGGTCGATGGCTGCGTACTCTACGACGGACGCCAGTGGGGTGACGGCGACGGTCTGCTCTCCGATGAATCCCTGGTCTGGGATGCTCGAACCCTGTGTCGTGCGAGGGATGTCTGCGGGGTCGAGCGCTGGACGAATCCGCGCCTCGAGATTCTCGCCTTCGACTGCGGGGGCAACGTGGGACGGGCGGGGCAGGTGATGCCGGGCCGTTTCCAGATCGTGCCGGGCCTGTGTGATCCGGCGGCACCCGCCGCCGGATCGGCTCCCTCCGGTGGCGGGCGGCTGGGGCGAGGACTGCGATGAGCCGGCATGTGGTGGTGGTGGCGATCATGGTGTTCGCCATGGGATTGGCGTCGGGCGGCGTGTGGCGCGAGGAGCAGACCCTCGAGCACGACGGTCTGACCCGCTACTTCCGGGTCTACGTGCCCGATTTCGAGCCCCCCGGCGGCATGCCACTGCTCTTCGTGTTGCATGGTGGCGGCGGGGACATGCGTTCGTTTCTCGACAACGGCACCCACGCCGAGTGGCCGGAGATTGCTGACGAGGAGGGGATTCTGCTGATCGTTCCCAACGGCGTCGATCCCCTCACCGGCGATCCTTCCACCAACGATCAGAACTGGAACGACTGCCGGGCCGATGCGCCTCGCGTGGAGACCGGAGCCGACGACGTGGGGTTCATCAGCGCCCTGATCGACTGGGCGGCGGCCCGCTATGCGATTGACCTCGATCGAGTCTACGCCACCGGTTCGTCCAATGGTGGGCTGATGAGCTACCGGCTGGCCTTCGAACTGTCTGATCGTATCGCAGCGATCGCGCCGTTCATCGCGAATCTCGCCGCGGTCAGCGAGTGCCCCTCGCCTCGACATCCGATCTCGGTGTTCATCTGCAACGGTGATGGTGAGCAGACCTACATGCCGTGGGCCGGGGGCTGCGTGGTGGACAAGGAGACCTGCGAGCGAGGAAGCGTAATCTCCGCCGAGGCGACTCGGGAGTACTGGATAGCCCACAACCTGACGGAACCCGGACCGGGAGAGTTCACGGCCTATCCCGACCTCGATCCCTTCGATGACACCACCGCCGAGAGCACTCTCTACAGCCGGGGCTACGAGGGCGCCGAGGTCATTTTCTACCGCATCCGCAACGGAGGGCATGTTACCCCCTCGATCGACCATCGGCGTTCCCGTCTCGCCTTGCAGCTATTGGGCCTCGGGTTGCAGAACCACGACATCGAAGGCTCGAGGCAGGCGTGGGCCTTCCTCGCTCGGCAGAGGCTGACGGGCACGGGATCCGGGACGAATCCCGGCGTGTCGGGCCTGCTGCGGCTGCGGCGAGAAGGCGCCAATGAGCTGCGCCTGGAGTGGGCGGGGGACTGTGGTGGGGCGAGCGCCTACGGCATCTACCGGGGAGACCTGCGGAGCGGATACGAATCCCTGGCAGCCGACGCCTGTGGGCTGTCGGCGCGGCAGGCCACCCTCCCCCTCGGGCCCGGCGAGGCCGACTTCTTCCTGGTCGTGCCGGCGACAGCCGAGGGAGAGGGCAGCTATGGCTTCGATTCCGCCGGAGCGCCTCGGGATACGGCGGGCGAGCCTTGCGGGCCTCCGCTGCCGCCCGATTCCTGTGCGCGCTGAGCGCTCAGCCGAGCCGTTCGAACCAGGACGTCAGAGCCTCGACCAGGCGTGGCGTCTGGGCCGGATCGGCGGCCAGCAGTTGCTGCACTTTTTTCATCGCCGGTGAGCGTGCCGTCAGGCCCGGGGGAGGGAAGGCATAGCAGGCCCACACAGCGG